>JAYUUW010000203.1:0-5478 GCA_043754665.1 Anaerolineales bacterium
GCCGCCGGCGCTGGCCGCCAGGTACGGCCCCGCCAGAAACTCTATGCCCATCGAAGCGACTTCGTTGAACTCCATGGGCGTGTTCAACTGCTGCATCAGCGGCAGGCGGCTGGCCTCGAAGGCGTGAAAAGCATGGCCGCCCTCGTGCAGCAGCACCTGAATGTCGGTATGCTGGCCGACGGCGTTCATGAAGATGAACGGGCGGCGCGCCTGCGCGAAGTACGTGCAGTAGCCGCCGGGGGCCTTGCCCTTGCGGTTGTCCAGGTCGAGCAGATGCTCGTGGCGCATCACGTCGAAGTGTTTACCCAACTGCGGGTCCACGCGCGTGAAGACGGCGATGGTGCGGTCCAGCAGGTCATCGGTGTTGGCGTAGGGCTTGAGCGCGGCGCGGCCGGGCGGCGGCGCCGGGCGCGACCACTCGCCGTTGGTCAGGTCCCACGGGCGCAGCACGTCGAGGCCCAGGCGGCGGCGATGGCGCTCGTACAGGCGCGCCACAGCCGGCACCACCACCGCCTCAATCGCGGCGTGGAAGGTCTCGCAGTCGGCGGGCGTGTAGTCAAAGCGCTGGTACTGCTGCCAGGCGAAGGCGCGATAGTCGGCACAGTCGGCGTTGGCGGCGATGCGGCGGCGCAGCGGGAGGAGCTGCTTCCAGACCGCGTTGAGCGCGTCGCGGTCGGCCAATTGGCGCTCGCGCACCCGCCACCAGGCCTGCTCGCGCACGGCGCGGTCGGGGTTCTCGAAGATGGGCCGCATCTGCGGCAGCGGGCGCTCCTGCCCCTCCCATTCCACCGTCTGCGCGCCGACGATCTTGTCGTACTGCGTGGCAACCTTGCGCTCCTCGGTGAAGAGCGGCAGGTTGGCCTCGCGGAACAGGGCCACCTCGGCGCGCATGTTGCGCAGCGGCACGGCCAGGCCGGCCGGCTCAAAGCCGCTGGCGAGCAGGCGCTTGGTCAGGCCGTTCTCGGCCGCCTGCACGGCGGGGGCGGCGTTCTCCAAAAAGCCGAAGTAGCGCTTCTCGGCCTCGGCGTTGGCGGTGTCGAGGTCATAGTTCAGGCTGAGGCGCGCGTTGATCTCGCCGATGAAGGCCGCCACGCTCGACCAATCGGCCAGCCAGGCGTCGAGGCCGGCGGCGTCGAGCGGGCGGGCTTGCAGCTCGGCGTAGAACGGCTCCATGTCGGTCCAGGTCCAGTCGAGCGCGTCGAGGGCGGAGGCAGGGAGGGCGGGCGGCATAGTGGCTCCTAAGGCAGTAAGCAGTCGGCGGACGGCAGTCGGCAGAGTGAGGGTGAGGGCTGGTCAGGGCGGCTGGGTGAAGGCATAGGTTAGGGGGTAACGCAGCTCTCGAAGTTGAGCACCGGCGGCAGGCTCAAGCGGGAGCGCGGCATCCATGCCCAGCATTATGGCGGCGGCAGGGCGGTGGGTCTATGCCGCAAAAGGTGTAGAGGGCAGGTGTAGATCGCGGTTAGAGTAGCTGCAACTCGTTCGCCCGCGCCACGGCCTGGGTGCGGCTGTGCACGTCAAGCTTGAGGTAGAGGTTGCTGATGTGGCGCTTGAGCGTGGTCTCTGCCACCACCAGTTGCGCCGCCATGGCGCGGTTGGATAGACCCGCGGCCAGCAGCGCCAGTATCTCGCGCTCGCGGCGGGTGAGCGTGGCGGCCGGGCCAGTGGCGGCGGGGTCGGCCCAGGCGGCCAGCAGGCGCTGGGCGGAGGGGGCCAGCGGTCCGGTAGCCGCCGCGCCGCGCGTGAGCGAGCGCCGCAGCAGTTCCAGCAGCGGCGCGCCCTCATCCACAAACGTGCGCAGAAAGCCGCCGGGCTGGGCCATGGCCAGGGCGCGCTCGAACACGGCCTGGGCCTGCTGGCTCTGGCCGCGCGCGCGGCGGGCAATGGCCTCCAGCACCAGCACTTGCAGCCGGATCGCCACGAGGTCGGTCGGTTCCAGCGCTTGCCAGGCGCGGGCCAGGTGGTCAAGCGCATAGGCGGGCTGCCCGGCGGCCAGCGCCAGCCGCGCCTGACTGATCGCGCCAAAGAAGGCGTAGGTTTCACCCTCTGGCAGCGTGCCGGCCAACTGGCGGGCGAACTCCAAATCACGGGCGCGCAGGGCCAGCACAATACGCAGGCGAGTCACGGCGGCCAGCATGCGCGGCTGCCCCGCCTGGCGCGCCAGGTGGTCGGCTTCATCGAGCACAGCGCGGGCATCAGGCAGGCGGCGGCCGGCCAGCAGCACCTGGGCGCGCACCAGATGGCCGCGCACGGTCATGGGCAGGTTGCCCCACTGCGCGCCCAGGGCGATGTTGCGCTCAGCGGCGCGCAGCGCGGCGGGCAGCTCGTTCCATTCATAGTGCAGGCGGGCCTGCGCCCAATAGACCCAGGCGGCGTAGGGCGGTTCGACGGGTGACACGGCGTGCAGAAAGTCCAGCGCGCGCTGGTTCGACTGGGCGGCCTCGGTCAGCCGGCCGGTGTTGTACTGCACATCCGCCAAATTGCCGAAGGAGGAATAGGCCAAGTAGGTGTGCCCGGCCGCGGCGGCCAGCGCCCCAGCGTGGCGCAGCCACTGTTCGGCCCGTATCGAGTCGAAGCCCATCTTATAGGCCGCGCCCAGGCCAAAGGCCACGTAGGGCTGCACCGAGGCGTCACCGGTGGGCGCGTGCTGTTCGGCCTGGCGGGCGAAGGCCAACGCCTGCTCCGGCTGGCGGCGCACGGCGGCGTCCACGGCCCGCAAGGCCAGCAACTCGCCTTCCAACGCGGCCGAGGGGCGGCGGGCCAGGAAGGCATCGAAGCGCGCCAGATCAAGCTGCGCCAGGCCGGGCTGGTCCGAGTCCAGCAGCATCCACACGCGGGCGATGCACAGGCGTGGGTTGGCCCACACCGCCTCATCTGGCAGGCGGGCGAGCCATTGGCGCAGCGTGTTGAACTCGCCGCGCTGCTGCAAGCCCGGTGCGGCGGCGGCCAGCACCTGCGCCGCCTGCTCAGCATCGCCCCCGGCCAGCGCGTGGCTGATGGCCTCGCCCGTAAAGCCGGCGGCGGCGAACCAGGCGGCGGCGCGCTGGTGCAGGGCGGGCAGCCGGTCAGCGGCGTAGCGCTGGTGCTGCTGCTGGAGGAAACCGCGAAAGAGTTGGTGAAAGCGATACCACTCGCCGTGGGCGTCGCGCTCGGCGCGGGTGAGGAAGAGATTGGCGCGGGCCAACTGATCGAGCAGCGCGGCGCTGTCGGTACGGCCGGTCAGGGCGTCGCACAGCGCGCCGGTCAGGCGCTCGGGCACGGCGGCGTCGCGCAGGAAGGCCTGTACCTCCGGCGGCTGCCCGGCGATGACCTCCTCCAGCATGTAGTCGGCCAGGTATGGATGGCCGGCATCGAGCGCCGCGCCGGGGGCGGCCTGCGCGGCCAAGGCGGCCAACTGCAAGCCCGCCACCCAGCCCTCGGTGCGCGCCGCCAGCCGAGCGCCCTCCCCCGCCGAGAGCGCCAGGCCCATCACCTGACCCAAGAACGTTTCGGCCTCGTCGGGCGTGAAGCGCAGGTCACCGGGGCCAAGCAGCGCCAGTTGGCCGCGCGCCCGCCAGCGGGCCAGCGGCAGCGCGGCCGGCTCACTGCGGCTGGTGAGCACCAGGCGCAGCGCCGGAAAGGCATGGTCGACCAGGAAGGCCACGGCGCTGTGAACCGCCTCGGCTTCCAGCAGGTGATAGTCATCGAGCACCAGGGCGGCAGGCGGCGCGGCAGGCAGTTGGGCCAGGTCGTTGGCCAGGGCGGTGAGCGTGGCGGCGGCGCTGGGAGCTTGCGGCGCTTGCAGCAGCGCCAGCGCCGTTTGGCCCACCGTGGGCCACAAGCGGCCGAGCGCCGCGCACAAATAGGTGAGAAAGCGCGGCAGGTCATTGTCGTCGGCGTCGAGCGCCAGCCAGGCCAGCCCAGCGGGTTGGGCGTGCGCCCACTCGGCCACCAGCGTGGTCTTGCCAAAGCCGGCCGGCGCGGCCACCAGCGTCAGCGGGTACACCTCATCGAGCCGGGTGAGCAGGCGCGGGCGCACCACCACGCGGGCGCGCGGGCGGGCCGGCGGCAGGGCGAACTTGGCGCTGAGCAGGCGGGCGGTCACGGCGGCATTGTAGAGGCAAAGCGCGAAAGAAAAAAGATGCGCCCGCTGGGAGCGCGGGACTATAATGGGCGCATGAGTTTAGGACACCAACTGAACGCCTTGGAAACGGCGGAGCTAATCCGGCTGGTGGCGGTCGACCCCGACCTGGCCTATCTCTTCCGGCACGCGCTGGTGCGCGAGGCGGCCTATGGCTCGCTGGTGAAGGCCGACCGGCGGCGGCTGCACCTGGCGGCGGCTGAGGCGCTGGAGGCCATGCACACCACCGCCGGCCAGCCGGTGAGCGCGGAGGTGGCGGCGCTGCTGGCCCAACACTTTCACAGCGCCGGCGAGGCCCGCGCCCTGCCCTATGCCACCCAGGCCGGTGAGGCGGCGCTGACGCGCTATGCCAACACCGAGGCGGTGGCGCACTTCTCGCTGGCGCTGGAATGGGCGCTGCGCGGCACGGCGAGCGCGCCGCTGGCCCGGCTGTACGTGGCGCGCGGGCGAGCGCTGGAGCTGGTCGGCAAGTTCGCTGAGGCGCTGGAGAATTACGAAGCGCAGGCGGCGGCCGGGCGGGCGCGCGGCGACCAGCGGCTGGAGCTCCAAGGCCTGGTGTTGCAAGGCAAACTGCGCTCGACCATCAACCCGATGTTTAACCCGGACGAGGGCCGCCGCCTGGAGGCCGCTGCCCTGCCGCTGGCCCAGGTGCTCGATGACCGCGAGGCCCAAGCCCAGATCCATTGGAACGCGTTGAACCTCAAACGCTTTACCGGCCACATGCGCTCCGCGCGGGATAGCGGCGAACAATCGCTGGCGCTGGCGCGGGAAGTGGGCGCCACGGAACAAGAGACGGCGACCCTGAGCGACCTGATCCATATCTACGGGGCGCTGGGGGCCTGGCCCGAGCATCGGGCCGCGGCGGCGGGGGCGGCCGACCGCTGGCGCGCCATGGGCAACTTGCCGATGCTGGCCGACAGCCTGTCCACCACCGCGTACTATGCCGCCATGCGCGGCGACTTTGACCGGGCCGTGGCGGCCTCGGCCGAGGCCGGCCAGATTGCGCGCAGCAGCAATAACCTGTGGGGGCAGTCGTACTGTCTCACCGGCGCGACCATCGCGCATTGGTATCGCGCTGAGTATGCGGCCGGCGTGGCCGTCAGCCGCGAGTGCTTGCGGCTGGCCGGCCTGGCGGGGTTCCTGGGCGCTTTCACCCTCAACCGCTCGCAACTGGCGTGCCTGCTGATGGATTTGGGGCAGCCAGAAGCGGCTTTGGTCGAAGCGCGCGCCGCCTTCGACTTTGCAGAAGCGCGCCTGCCAGCCATGCGGCCCATGGGCGTGGGGACCCTGGCGCTGGCGCAGGTGGGGCTGGGCCAATTCGACGAGGCGGCCGGCACCTTGGACCGCATGGCACTGGCCAC
>JAYUUW010000204.1:0-3777 GCA_043754665.1 Anaerolineales bacterium
CGGGCCTTTGGGCAGCCCGCCCGCCCGGCGGCGGCCCAGTGCCAGCATGGCGGCCATGCCCAGCAGCACGCCCAGGTAAATGCCGGTGCAGCGGGCGCACAGCGGGAACTGCACGCTGCCAATGTGCAGCGAGTGGCTGTCGATGCGGTGGCAAATGGCATAGCCGATGGCGTCGGCCTTGCCGAGCACGCCCTCCGGGGTATTGAGCAGCCAGGAGACGACGGCCACCACCGCGACACCCCCGACCAGCACGGGCAGGTAACGGTGGGTGGGCGGGTTTACAGCGGGCGGCAGCGACTCGAACGACACTTCAGACATGCCCATCACCAATAAGGGCCAGCTTCCACGGGGAAGACGACTGCGACCGCCTCAGCCCCAACGGCCAGGCGCACACCCCAGCGATACAGTATGACCAACGACACCAACAGGTCAACGGCGATTATATGCTTCCCATACGCGGAAGGCAACCGCCGGTTGCGGCGGGGTGCATTTCAAGCTGGGGGCGAAAAGTGCGTTACGCTGTTTTCGCGTAGCTAAACGCCAAGAAACTTCCGCCTGGGCAACACAAGGGTGACGCTTCGCGTCTCACCCCCCACAGCAGCAGCGTTGAGATGGACGACCTGAAGGGGGGCTTCGAAATGACAGTGGCTTGGGCAGCGCCTATGTGGTGACTGCGGCTGCCCCCAAATTGAAATACGCCCTTGCGGCGGCGCGGGCAAACGCGGCCCGTATTTTCCTTGACATGCCTCCCCCCGCCCGTTATAATCCTGGTCGCCTTCCTCGATAGCTCAATCGGCAGAGCAATCGGCTGTTAACCGATTGGTTCCAGGTTCGAGTCCTGGTCGAGGAGCCAGCAGACAACAGGCAGGCGAGGGACCCCTCGCCTGTTTTTTGTTTAAGACCCCGGCCGGCACTTGTCCCAAAAAGCGCAAGCTTGCTGTGGCGCGGCGCGAAATGCGAGGGCGCGGCCGAGCCGTACTCCTCCGCAAGCGGGCGCCCTGGCTTGCAGATTCCCGCGCGCGGCATACAATAAATAGGCAAGGTCGTCTCGGTTTTCGACATCATGCCATGAAACGCCTCGGCGTCTATCTCGCGCTGCTGCTGCCAGCCATGTTACTGGGGTTATGGTCGGCTTTCCCTGAAGCGGACCCCCGTATCGCTGCGCCCCTCGCTCACTTCTACATCGTCAGTTTTACCACCTTCGCCGCCACGGTGGTGTCGCTGTTCGTCATCATCTCGGTCGGCGAGACGGCGCTGCCCCGGCACCTGTTCCTGGCGGCGGCCTTCGCCTGGATGGGCGCGACGTTCTTCATCCACGGCGCCACCACCCCCGGCGCGCTCATCACCCAATTCCACCCGGCCATCACCTGGGGGGCCTGGCTCACGCTGTTCGGCGGCGGGGTGGTCTTCCTCATCGGCGGCTTCGCCTCGAACCAACCCCACCCCACCCTGCTGCGGGCCACGGCGGTGGGCCTGGCGGTGATCTATGCCGCGTTCGTGGTGGTGGTCATTACCGCGCCTGAGGTGCTGGCCGCGCTGATCGCGCTGCACATCTCGCCCCGGCTGATCGACCTGGTGTTTGTGCTGACGCTGGTGATCTGGATGGTGGCCGGCGTGCGCCACTATCTCAACTGGCGGCAAAGCCACAACTTTATTGACGGGCTAATGGCGTTCGAGGCGGGCTGGTACGCCACCGCCACAGTGAGCATGTTCCGCTTTGCGCTGTGGCAGGCCAGTTGGTGGATCTACCACGTGCTGCTGCTGTTTGGCTTCCTCATCGCCATTTACGCGCTGTGGCGGGCCTACGAGCAAGTGCGCACCTTCCGGCTGACGCAATATTACGCGGCCACCAGCCTGATTGTCACGGCGGCGCTGGCGCTGCTGGCGGCCCAGCTATATAGCAACATGGCCTTTCGCAGCTTGCAGCAAGAGCTCGAAAACGATACGACCAACCTCGCCCGCCACATGGCCGGGCTGATCGCCGACAGCCTGCCGGGGGTGACCACGGCGGCCGAGTTGAGCGCGCTCGTCCCCGATGAGGGCTGGCAGGCGGACATGAACACCCTGCGCGCCAGCCTGGGCAGCCTGGACGAGGTGACGCTGTACAACGTCACGGGCGGGTCGGTATATTCGAGCATGACCACCACCGGGAGCGGCCAGCCGCCGCCCCAACCCGAGAGCTTTATGGCGGCGCTGACCGGCGCGACCGAGACCCTGCTGCTGCCGCCCGGCTCAACCGTAGGCGAGTACGCGCCCGACACGAACGGGCATTTGCTGGTGGTGTATGTGCCGTTTTACCCGGCCGGCGCTAGTGACGACGCCGCGCCGATTGGCACGCTGCTGGGGGTGCGCGCCGTGCCGCAACTAACCAGGGCCCAAACGCTCTCGCGCGCCTCCGGGCTGGTGCTGGCGGCGCTGAGCCTGGGCGGGCTGTTTAGCGCGCTGCTGTTTATCGTCTACCGCGCTGATCTGCTGATCCGCAACCGGACGCGCGAGTTGGAAGCGGCCTACGCCGAGCTGCGGCAAGCCGAAGGCCTGCGCGACGACCTGACCCGCATGATCGTGCACGACCTGCGCAACCCGCTGACGGCCCTGACCGCCAACCTCGACCTGATCGGCAAGACGCTGAACAACCCGGCTTACCCCGATGCGCCGCCGCGCTTCTTGAGCGGCGCGCGGTCGGCGGGGCAGCGCATGACGGGCATGATTGACGACCTGCTGAACGTGGGCAAGTTCGAGGCCGGCGAACTGCGGCTGGTGCTGGCCCCGATCTACCTGCCCACGCTGCTGGGCGACAAGGTGGAGAGCTATCACTCGCAGGCGGAAAAAGACGGCAAGACCCTGACCGTGCGCGCGCCGGCCGAACTGCCGACCGTGATGGCCGACCTGGCGCTCATCAGCCGGGTGGTGGATAACCTGCTGAGCAACGCCCTCAAGTACACCGACATCGGCGGCAAGATTCAGATTGAGGCCGAGCGGCGCGACACCCAGATCGTGGTGCGGATCAGCGACAACGGCGTGGGCATCCCCGCCGAATATCAGGCGCGCATTTTTGAGAAGTTTGTGCAGGTGACCGAGGCCAACGGCGCGCCGCTGCGCAAAGGCACCGGGCTAGGGCTGGCATTCTGCCGGCTGGCCATCGAGGCGCACGGCGGCAAGATCAAAGTCGAGTCGACGCCGGGGTACGGCAGCATCTTCTTCTTCACCCTGCCGCTCAACCAGGACAACCCGAACTAACCCTCACCGCACACACCGGCGGGCTGGTCAGCGACATTGACCAGCCCGCCGGTGCTATTTAAACCCCACTACGCCCACCCACGGCGGCTACGGCACCACCTGATAGACCACCACCAGCTCAGTGGGCGAGTCGTAGGCGACCACCAGGCGGCCCGCGCGCACGAGCGCCTGAACGATGGGCGCCATGACCTGCCAGCGGTCGGCCAAGGCGGGCACCTGGTCATTGGTCCACAGCACGCCCGGCCCGGAGACGAGGTAGTCGACGCCTTGCCGGTCGAGATCGGCCAGCAGTTGGGCCTCGCCGGTGTAGCCGCCCAGGTCGATGGTGTGCCGGCCGCTGTAGAGAAAATCGACCCGCGGCAGTTCAGACATCACCAGCGCGTCCGGCGCGGCGTGCGCGCGCAGCCAGCGCGTGCGGGCCTCCAGGTCACCGGCATGCAGGCGGGTGTTATCGAGCCGAAGCGATTGGCGCAGGCTGGTGGCGGCCAACACGGCGAAGGCCAGCCGGGCGGCGGCCACGCCCAGCCGCCGGGCCAGCGC
>JAYUUW010000205.1:0-3160 GCA_043754665.1 Anaerolineales bacterium
TGCCCGCCGAACGCCGTCGCAGCATCAAACAAATTCTGGCCGTCCTGCATGTACACCACCGGATACGTCCGGTCGCGCGCCGCATAAGTCGGCGGCAAATACACCAGCAGGTCGCGCTGATTATTCAGTTGGGGGCTGTGCACCGCCGGCCGCACCACCAGCGTGCCGCTCACGGTGTGCGGCGCGCCGCCCCGGTACGCGGCGTATTCCAGCCACGGCGCCAAACTCGCTTCAGTCATGCCTTCGCCTGCGCTTTCTCACACCGGCGCCCCCCGGCGCCCCGCGCCCCTATCGTTCCCGCCAAACAATATCGCCTTCCCACTTTATTGCCCACCCACCGCCGCCGCCCGCCGGTCGATCTCCGCCCGCCAGCGCGCGTACCCCGCCGCCGACAGCGCGATGAAGGCCACTTGCAGCGCGGCATACCAATAGCTGCCGCTGGCCACGCCCAGCCCAATGTAGATGGCGTTGGCGCTGATCCAGATCCACCAATTCTCCAGCCACTTGCGCGTCAGCGCGTACTGCGCCATCACGCTCAGCGCCGTCGTCAGCGCGTCCCAGTAAGGCAGCGCGCCGTCGGTGTAGCGGTCGAACACCCAGCCGAACAAGACCGCAAAGCCGGCCGTCGCCAGCAGCAGCGGCAGCCAGGCGGCGCGCGGGGTGCGGGTGGGCGCGGGCGGCGTATTTTTCGGACCGCCGTGCAGCCACATGCGCCAGCTATACAGGTTGTAGACCACGTACAGCGCCTGCAAGCCCATGTTGACGTAATAGCGCACCACAAAAAACATCACGCCGAACAGGATGGCGTTGACGATGCCGATGGACCAGGTGCGGTTGTCCTCACGCACGGCGTAATACACCGACAGCAGCCCGGTGATGACGCCCACCAGCTCGACCGCCAGCCGCCAATCAAACACCGGCGGCGGCCTCGGCGCTGTACTGCCGCACCTTGTCGTCGGCCGCCAGCGGCGCAATGGTCAGCGCCAGGCCCGCGCCGAACACGCCTGCCAGCGCCGCGCGCACGGCCGCCGCGTCGTAGCCGCCGCGCACCCGCAGCCGCAGCGCCCCCTCGGCCGCCTGGTGCAGCGCAAACTGCGCCAGCGCCAGCGGCTTGAGCGCCGCCGTGATGTCGATGTTGTTGATCGCCCGCCCATCCACCGCCCGGAAGATAACGGGACTGCGCCCTTCCAGGTCGCGCAGCACGGCCTGGCGCGGCTGGCTCAAGTCGAGCCACGCGTGGTCGCCGGTGCGGTAGCGCAGCAGCGGCAAGAACGGATTGAACCCGCCGCTGACCACCACCTCGCCGCGCATGCCGGGCGGGCAGGGCGCGCCGTTCGCGTCCAGGATCTCTACGTACAGCCGGTGCGACAGCACTTGCCAGCCCGCGCCGTCCGGCCCCTGGGCGGCCACCGGCCCGCTTTCGTTCAAGGAGTAGATATCGACCACCGGGCAGCCGAAGCGCGCCACCAATTTCTGCCGCAGCCCCGGTAGCAGCGCCATGGAGGTCGAGGCCAGCGCGCGCGGCCGGTGCGTCAGCGGCAGTTCGGCCAGCGCCGCCAGCGACACCGGGTCGCCGGTGATGACGGCCGGGCGGCAGTCGTCCAAGAACCGCGCCCGGTCGGCGGGGTCGCGCCAGTCCGCCGCCCGCAGGTTGAGCTTCACCAGCCCCGCCTGGTTGAGGTACGCCGACACCGCCGCGTAGGTGTAGGTCGTGGCCTGGTCGCTCACCACCGCCAGCGCCACGTAGTCGGCGTCGCCGTCCTGCGCGTCGTCCAACGTCACGCCGTGGCGCGCCAGCGCCGCCCGCAGCAGCGGCAGGTAGTGCGCCAGCACCTCCGGGTGGGTGATGATGTCAAGCGGGTGCCCGGTCGCGCCGGAGGTCTGAAACACGGTCAGCCCCTCGAGCGCCAGGCTGTCCGGCACGAACTCCCACGGGGCGCGGCTCAGGTCGGCCCGCTCACAGGTGGGGATGTCGAAAAAGCTGCTCGGTTGGGGGCCATAGGCGCGGTAGGCCGGCACTTCACGGAAACAGACGGCGGCGAAGTCGGCCAGCCACGCGGGCGCCTCGCCGTGCCGCCAGCCGCGTGGCTCCGCGGTCAGCGCGGCCTCGAACGCCGCCACCCGCGCCAGCCCCGCCGCGCTCAGCCGGTCGACGCCCTGGTGGTTGTAGCGCGGTGCGTGTGGGTGTTCTTGCAGCCGCCGCAGCCGCGCCTGCCCCGCCGCCGTCAGCAACGGGAAGCGGCCCAGTGCCTCGGGCGAAAGCTCGGCCGCGCTCATTCGCGCATTGCCTTGGCGTTGGCTTCTTCAATCGCCCGCTGCCGCATGGCCTCGCGGATGGCGGCCGCCCGTTCTTCGGCCCGCCGCGCCGCCGCCACCACCCGCTGGCGTTCGGCCGCGCTGAGCATGGTCAGCCGGTCTTGCGCCTCGGCCACGCTCTCGCCGGCCGGGCGCAAGCCCAGGTGGCGCAGGCACAGCCGCGCCAGCTCTTCGCGCCGGTCGGGGTCGCTCACGAACTTGTCGGCCGCCGTGGCCTCGGCCGCCTCGCGCAGGCCCGCCGCCAGCAGCGTCCCCGCCGCCGCCGCGAACTGCGCCTCGCCCCGGAACCAGTCATCGTGCAGCAGCCAGCACGCTACCAGCACCACGCTCAGGCGGTTGCGGTCGGCCTTGGGCTTGCGCGTGATGTAGGGGTCGGTCTGCCAGTCGGCCAGCGGCGCGCCGCCCAGGTCGCGCAGCAGGTCAGACACCACGGCGGCCACTTCCACCGTGCCGGTGCCGCCCATGCGCGGCGCGGCCAGAAAGTCGGCCGGGCATTCGGCCAGCCGGCGCGTCAGGCTTTCAATGGTCGGTCCTTCTCGCTGCATCGTCGGCCTCAGGGGGTCAGGCGTTCCAGCGTCCAGCCGCCCCCGTGGCGCTGATAGGTCACGCGGTCGTGCAGCCGGTCGCTGCGGCCCTGCCAGAACTCCACGCGCTCCGGCGTCAGCCAATAGCCCACGTAGTCGGGCGGGCGCGGCACGCCCTTGGTGGCGTGCGCCGCTAGCGCCGCCAGCAATTGCTGCTCCAGCGCGGCGCGATCGGCCACCGCGGCGCTCTGCGGTCCCACCCAACTGGCCAGCCGCGCCTCGACCGCCCGGTTGGCAAAGTACGCATCGGACTCGGCCTC
>JAYUUW010000206.1:0-7696 GCA_043754665.1 Anaerolineales bacterium
GAGTCTTTTACGGCGCCCCGTTGCTGGCTGCCGCCTGCCTGCTGCTCGCTTCTATTCGCACCCGGCGAAATCGGGTAGAATTCAGGACGTGCGGGTGTCGCCAAGTGGTAAGGCAGTAGCCTTCCAAGTTACCATACGCGGGTTCGAATCCCGCCACCCGCTCCAACCAAACAGCGACCAGTGACCCACCGCACCAGCGCTGGCACTGGTCGCTGTTGGCATGGGCACTAGGAAGGCCGGGTTGATTGGGTGTATAGTCCGGCGCGGCCGGGCGGCCCGCCGCCGGCGGGTGCGGCGATGGCAGGCTGGGGAGCGCAACCGATGAATCTCAACGCCCTACGACCCGTAGGTAACACCCATGTGCGCGTCACGCCGCTGGGCCTGGGCGGCACCGCCCTGGGCAACATGTACCGCGCCGTCTCAGATCAGACCGCCAGCGACACGGTGCAGGCCGCCTACGCGGCGGGCATTCGCTACTTCGACACCGCGCCGCTCTACGGCTACGGCCTGAGCGAAGTGCGGCTGGGCGCAGGCCTCACGCCGCTGCCGCGCGAAACGGTCATCATCTCCACCAAGGTCGGCTACATGCTGGAGCCGCGCCGGCCGGAGGATATCGTCCCCGATGTGTTTGAGCACCCGCTGCCGTTTGCCACGCGCTTCGACTTTTCGCGCGCCGGCGTGCTGCGCTCGCTGGAGAGCAGCTTAGAGCGGCTGCAGACCGACTGGATCGATATCGCGCTCATTCACGACCCGGACGAAAGCCTGAGCACCCAGCGCGGGCGCGACCCGTACGAGCGCAGCCACTTCGCCGCAGTGATGGCCGGCGCGTATCCGGCCCTGCACGAGCTGCGCGCCCAAGGGGCGATCCAGGCCATTGGGCTGGGCATGAACCAATGGGAAATGCTGCTCGACTTCGCCCAGGCCGGCGACTTCGACTGCTTCTTGCTGGCCGGGCGCTACACGCTGCTGGAACACGCCCCGGCCGCGCCGCTCATGGCGGTGTGCGCGCAAAAGGGCATCGGCGTGATTATCGGCGGCCCGTACAACTCGGGCATCCTGGCCACCGGCGCGGTGCCGGGCGCGTACTACAACTATGCCCCCGCGCCGCCGGACATTCTGGCGCGCACCCGCGCCATCGAAGCGGTGTGTGCGCGTTATGCCGTGCCGTTGGCGGCGGCGGCGCTGCAATTTCCGTTTGGGCATCCGGCCGTCGTCAGCGTCATCCCCGGCGCGCGCTCGGCCGCCGAAGTGGCCGACAACGTGCGCCTGTGGCAGCACCCCATCCCGCATGACTTCTGGCGGGAGCTGCAGGCGCTGGGCCTGGTCGATGCCGCCGCCCGCCTGCCGCTGCCCGCCGCCTGACCGGCCCCGGCGCTGGGCCGGCCCGCAGCCCTCGCTAGCGCGGCGTTAGGCGGCCTTGACAACCAACGCGGCCGGCAAGCGGCCGTGGAGTACAATAAAGCTACTAAGCCGGACGCGGATGAGGTGTGCAATGACTGGATTCTCTAATTTGCCAGCGCGATACTCGAAGGGCAATTTGAAGCTGCGCCAACGGCTGGATTTGCCAGAGGGGGCCGAGATCCATGTGACTGTCAGGACCAAAGTGGGCCAGCGGGTGCGGCGGAGGTTGAAGCGCGGGTATCAATACCCGACACGGGTGGTGGGCTGGGATGCGCTTGACCGGCTGACCGGCATCGTCGCCCTCGGTGGTGACGCGCTGGCCGACGTTTGATTGGCTAACGCGGTTGTAGGCGGCCTTGACAACCAACGCGGCCGGCAGAGCAACTCTGCCAGCCGCGTTGTGTGTGTGAACGATGCGCCGGCCGGCGGCATCCACGAACTGCACCTGCGTCAAATCGAAACTATCTGGCAGATAGGCTGTCAGGCTGTGGTCGAGCGGCAGCCGCCCCTGGCGCACCGTCTTGGCATCCAGCGGCAGGCGGAAGCGCGCCCCCTGGTAGGCCAGACGCAGCGGCAGCACGGTGTCGGCGTCGAGAAAGACCAACTGCCGGCCGACCGCGTCGACCACGTGCTGGCGCGCGCCCTTCTGGGGGTCTTTGGCGGCGGAGGGGCGCACCGCCAGCATCTGCGCGGTCAAGGCGGCCACCGGCACCGGGCCGGCAGCCGGGCACAGCAGGTCGCTGATGATTTGTTCGTAGTTCGGCAGTTTGGGTTTGGCAGGCAGCATGGGCGGGCCTCTCAGGCGTCAGGGAAGCAATACGGCTGTTGTCAGCCGAACGGGCTCCCATTATAGAATATTCGCCCGGCGCTCGTCTCTCCCCCTAATACAAACGTGGCCGACAGAGTCACTCTGCCGGCCGCGTTGGTTGTTAATAACAGCTTACGGCGTGGGCGTTTCAGTTTCGAGCGGCGCGCCCTCGGTGGGCGTCGGCTCGGGGGTCGCGACCACGCCGACCGACTCTTCCCACGGGTAGCGGGTGTAGGGCAGGTCGAAGTAGGCCTCGACCACGCGCCGGAAGATGGGCGCGGCGATGTCGGAGCCTTGGCCGATGTTCTGCACCCACACCGCAATGGCGATGTCGGGCAGGTCGTCGCGCTGGGCGAAGGTGTAGCCCACAAACCAGGCGTGCGGGTCGGCCAGCGCGGTTTCGGCCGTGCCGGTCTTGCCGTAGATGGGGATGCGGAAGTTGCGGAAGCGGTTGCGGGCGGTGCCCACCGGCTCTTGGGTGACGTTGTGCATGGCGGTTTGCAGCGCCAAAAGCTGCTCGGGGGTGATCGGCAGCGTGCCCACCACCACCGGCTGCATTTCAAACGTGGGCGCGCCGTCGGCCGGCTGGATTTTGAGCACCAACTGCGGCTGATAGAGCGTGCCGTTGTTGCCAATGGCGGCCACCAGCCGCGCCATTTGCAGCGGCGAGACCAGCACATCGCCCTGGCCGATGGCGAGGTTCACGCCGTCGACCACTTCCCAGGCCTGGCCCTTGTTGGCCAGCTTCCAGGCCGGGTCGGGGATCAGGCCGCCGATCTCGCTGATCTGCGCCAGACCGGTGGGCTGGCCCAGCCCAAAGCCACGGGCCGTCTCCGAGAGCCAGTTCTGGTTCCACTCGTACAGCGCCTTGCCCACGTGATAGAACCACGGGTTGCACGAAGCCGAGAGGCCCTGCGAGAAGGTCAGCTCGCCGTGGCCGTCTTCTTTCCAGTCTTTCAGAATCAGCGACGGCCCGAGCTCGTCCCAGGTGCCGGTGCAGTCGTAGAGCGTCTCGGGCGTGAACAGGCCGGAGCCGAGCGCGGCCGAGAAGGTGATCAGCTTGAAGACCGAGCCGGCCGGGTAAGCGTCCTGCGCGGCGTGGTTGATCTGGCCCTCGCTCAGGTTGCCGCCGTTGAAGAACTGGGTGTTGAGGTTGGCTGGGTCGAACAAATTGGGGTCGAAAGTCGGGCTGGAGGCCATGGCCAGCACTTCGCCGGTGTCGAGCCGGAGGGCGACCACCGCCCCAGTGTAGGCCCCCAGCGCGAACTCGGCCGCCTGCTGCAGGTCGAAGTCGAGCGTGGTGTAAATGTCCTGCGCGTCGGTCGATTCGCCGAAGGCCAGGGCGCGCAGCGGCTGCCCGGCGCTGTCGAGCAGAGTGAGCTGCCCGCCGTTGCGGCCCGACAACAGCGCTTCGCCCCAGGCTTCCAGGCCGGTCTCGCCGATGCGCTGGTCGGCCGAGTAGCCGCGCGCCAGGTAGTCGGCCATTTCTTCTTCTTTAAGGTAGCGGGTGTAGCCGGTGACATGCACGGCCGCGCCGCTGCCGAAGTAGTAGCGGCTGGTGTAGGGCGTAATGCGGATGCCGGAGACGTTTTCGAGCCAGCTCAACTTGGCCAGTTCGGCGGCGCTGGTGGTGCCGATGGGCTGGTATTGGTCGGGCGGGGCGAACTCCCACAGCGCGGCGATGGCGTTGGGGTCGCGCCGGAACAGCCGGCCCAGGCCGGAGGCCAGGGTGTCGTCCTCGGGGGTGATCTCGCCCGGCACCACGCCCACGGCCACCGCGTCGGCGGTGGTGACCATGGGCACGCCGTGGCGGTCGTAGAGCGTGCCGCGGTCGGCGGGGAACGGCACCATGTACAACTGCTGGCCGTTCACCAAGTCGGGCCAGATCATGGCGGGCGCGTAGACGATGGCCCACAGGCCGCCGGCGCGCACCAGGTCGACCGTGACGTTGGTTTCGACCACGCCGACGAAGCGCGTGGCGTAGGTGAGGTGCACCTGCGCCTGGGCGGTGTCGCCGGTCTCGGCCAGGCTGGTGACCGTGCCAGTGAGGGTGTTGGCGGTGATGATGTCGAGGTTGGTACGGTACTGCTGCTCAAAGTCGGCGGCCGGCAGGGCGCTTTGGCTGGCGGGGGCCAGCCGGGTGTACATGGCGGCATAGTCGCCGGCCTGCCAGGCGTCGAAGTAGCCCTGCACGGTGGCCTCGGCGCTGGGCAGCGGCGTGGCGGTGGGCGTGGGCGTCTCAGTGGGGGCGGGGGTCAGCGTGGGGGCCGGGGTGACGGTGGGCGTGGGCGGCGCAGGAGTGTTGGTGCCGCACCCGGCCCATAAGAGACTCAAAACGCCCAATCCCAGCAGTAATTTGCGCATCGATATTAGCAATTCGGCAGCACCAGTACCAGCGAGCGGAACACCAAGGGGTTATGATACCACGGGCAGGAGGGGGACTCAGGGGATGGCAAAAGCGGCCAAGGGACTCAGGGGGAGGGGATTGCTGATGTACGATTTTTGATTGCTGATTGAAAACCAATCGCAGTCGGCAGTCGGCACGAGACGCTGCCTGTGCGCCACCTCTTTCTCTTTCTTTGTTCTTTCCCGCCTAAGCGGGCGTCCACGCCAGGTCGCCGGCGCGGAAGTTGGCGGCGAGGCCGGCGAGGGTGTGGCCGAGGCGGTGTAAGTGCGGCGCGAGGGCGGGCGCTTGGCTGCCGGCTAGCACTTCGGCCTCGCGGGCGGTGGCGCGCAGCAGGTTGAGCCAGTGCAGGATGACGTGGTCGTGGGCGGCGGGGCGCTCGAATATGGGCGCGTCGGCCGGGTCAGCGGGGGGCGGCGGCACTGGCCCGGCGTGCGCGGCGGCGGTGTGCAGCGCCAGCACCTCGGCCGCCAGCGGGTCGAGCAGCGCGGCCAGCGCAAACAGGCGGTTGGTGCGGGCTTCGGCGGCGGCCAGCAGCGCCAGCGCGTGCAGGCTGTCGAGGCGCGTCAGCAGGTAGGTGGGGGGCACCCCCATGCCGAACTGGGGGCCGGTCGGCGCGTTTACGGGCGCGGCCCGTAGTGCGGCTGGATCTGGCGCGGGAGGCGCAGGCGTTTCAAAGCGGATGGTCAAGCCATGGTCTTTGAGGAAGTCGTGCGCGGCCGGGGTGAAGCGGGTGCCGGGCGGGAACGCCGGCAGCGCCTGGCGGCCGGAGCGCCACAGTTCCCGCAGCTCAATTTCGGTGACCACCATACCGCTCAGCCGCTGTTCCAGTCGGCGGGGAAGGCCACGTAGACAAAGCGGGCGTGGCGGGGCGTGCCGAAGGTGATGGTCGAGCCTTTGGGGATGAAGAGCACATCGCCCGGCCCGCCGCGCACCACCTCGGCCCCGCGCGTAATCACGAGTTCACCGTCCAGCACCACATCAATCTCATCATAACTCAGAGTCCAGGGCAGGGTGCCCAGCGGCCCGCCGGCGGCATCGAGCTGCATGTAGCCGGCCGCCAGCGGTGAGCCGTCAGCCGCGGTTACCACGTCTTTGAGGCCGACCTGCGTGCCGGGTGAGGCCAGGCCCACGCCGAACGGGTCGAGCGCCACGCCGGCCCCGTGCGCGACCTTCAGCGGCGGCAGCGGCCCGGCGGCGGCCGGCAAGTGGGCCGGCGCACTGGGCGGCGCATGGCCCTCGGTGCGCACCAGCGCAATGCCCAACTCGCGCGCCACATCCACCGCCTCGGGCGTGATCAGGTCGCCCGGCCCGAGCACCAGCACGTCGCTGGGGTGCGTGTGCGCCAGGCGGCGCAGGTCGGCGGCGGTGAAGAGCGCGCGGCTGCTAGCCATCAGCGGTTGTACTCAGTCGCCCGGCCGTTAACCGTTGCCCGCCTGTTAACCACCGCCCGGCTGTAATCAGCCGCGCCCGCCTAATGCGCCCTTGGTGTTCTGCGGCAAGATCAGCTCGACATCGGCGTGCGGGCGGGGGATGACGTGGACCGAGACCAGCTCGCCCACGCGCTTGGCGGCGGCGGCCCCGGCATCGGTGGCGGCTTTCACCGCGCCCACGTCGCCGCGCACCAGCACGGTGACCAGCCCGCCGCCGACATATTCGCTGCCGATGAGCGTGACATTGGCGGCTTTGACCATGGCATCGGCGGCTTCCACCGCGCCGATCAGGCCGCGCGTTTCGACCATCCCCAGGGCGATCATAGACACTTCAACGGGCATGCTAAGGTCTCCTTACGCTGACTAAAACTGAATGGGCCGCTCGGCGACGTCGAGCACGGCAGCTTGAAAAGCGGCGGCGGCGGCGCGGCAGGCCGGCTGGTCGCCGGTGAGCAGGACGCCCATATAGTTGGTTTCGGACGGCGGGGCGGTGTAGCTGGCGATGCGCACGGCGGCGGCCTTCAGCGCCACATCGAGCGCGTACACGCCCTCCAGCGGCGGCGCGATCAGGTAGGCCAGCGGCTCACCCAACGGCACGCCGGCCACCCCGGCCAGGTAGCTGCCGGTGCGCGAGATGACATGCGGGAAGAAGGCAATCGAGTCGTCGGCGTTGGCCGAGTACCAAATGGCCTGGGTCTTCAGATAGTCGAGCGCGGCGCTCAGCCCGGCGCGCACCTCGGCCGGAGTCGGCCCGGCCAGCATGGCAATGATCTCGCCCGACAGTTTGCCGCTGGCGTGCTTGGCCCCCGCGTAAAACGAGTGCGCGTACACGACCTCCACATCGGCCATCTTGGTGGCGTGGTCGATGCTCACATACAGCGCGTCGTCGTTGTCGGCGGTGATCAGGCCGACTGAGTGCTGGTTGGGCTTGAGCTTCAGCGTTTCGGCCAGATTGGGATCAACGTTAGAAATCAATCGCACGGCCAGCGGAGTTCCATAGAGTGGGTCGAGTGTAGGCATGGTGGCTTGGAGGTCAGAGGTCGGAAGTCAGATGTCGGAGGGGATGGTTAGGGCTGCGGCTTGGTTCTGGTCACGGGTTGCGAGTGCCAGGCCTCAATGAGGCGATAGAGCATTTTGCAGATAACAGTATACGACTCGATCAAGGCGGCCGCAGCGGCCGGATCACCGTAAGTCAGTGCCCGCGCTATTTCCAGATGGACAATCGTCTCGTTGGCTGACCCGAGGGCCAGAGTCAAGTAATGTTTGAATTCCCGTGTAGATTTCCTGCGGCCATACCCCTCCGCGATATTCGCCGGAATTGACTTGCTGGAACGCCGCACTTGATCGGTCAGGGCAAACCGTTCATAATCGGGAAACGCCAAAGCAAACTTGTGTACCTCGACCAATGCCGTCATCGCACGCTGGTAGACTTCCAAATCCCGAAATGACGCTATAGACATCTCCGCCCCTCCACTGTGCGCGCGGACTGAACATTTCGGTCTGCCTTCATGCCCCTCCGACCTCTGACTTCCGACCTCCGACCTCCAGCCTCCAGCCTCACGCGGTCATCTGCTTCAACTTCACCCCGCTGGCCTGGTGCTTCAGCATCTTCTGCGCGATTTGAATGGCGAACGCCGCGCCTTCCAGCGG
>JAYUUW010000207.1:0-2966 GCA_043754665.1 Anaerolineales bacterium
CCCAGAAGTCGAGCAGGCTGATGCAGGGGATGTAGCTGGTGTCGGTGAGGGGCATGAAGGTGGTAATGGCGGCCGAACGCGCGTCGCGGTCGGCGCGCAGGCGCTGCACCACCCAGGCCAGTTGGTCGCGCCCCTGGTTCGCGTAGTTGAAGAGACGGATGGCGTAGCTGGGGGCATCGCCCAGCTCGGCCACAGCCTGCTGCACAAAGAAGTTGCGGTGCATCCAGTCGAGCCAGGCCGGGTCGCCGTGCCGGCGAATCAGCGGATCGTCTGGGTCGGGCTGGGTGGCGGCCAGGGTGAGGTTGGCAATCTCCAGGGTCGGGGCGCCGTCGTAGCGGCAGGGCTGGCCCTCGGTCAGAATAAGCCGCGAAACGGCCAGCCAGCAGTCGCCTAAGGAGCGGGTTTCTATTAAGTGGGTGAGCGGGGGCATGCCGAGCTCCTGGGGGCCGTGAGATAAGCGGTATTGTATGCGAAAAGCGTCCGAGGGGCAGTGGAAAAAAGTTGCCCGCGCTCAGGCCCCGTTGGGCAGCACCACATGCAGCGTGGTACCCGCGCCGGGGGCCGAGGTGAGGCTGAAGGCCCCACCCAGCCGTTCGGCGCGCTCGCGCATGCCCACCAGCCCAAAGCCCCCGGCGCGCGGCTCGGGCGGCAACGGCGCGCCGGGGTCAAAGCCCTGACCGTCATCGGCGATGGTCAGCGTCAGCCCGACCGGGTCGCGGCCCAGGTTAATCGTCACCTGTCCGGCGCGGGCGTGCTTCACCACATTGTTGAGCGCCTCCTGCACAATGCGGTAGAGCGCTTCCTCGTGCTCGCGCGTGGGGGCCACCGGCTGGGCGGCGTAGCTGGCGGCCTCCAGCGCAATACTCAGGCGCTCGCGGGCCGCCACGCGCTCAATGTGCTTTTGCAGCGCCGGCAGCAGGCCGTTGGGCACCGGGCCGGCCGGGCGCAGTTCGGTCAGCAGGGCGCGCATTTCGGCCAGCGCCTGCTGGCTCAGTTCCAGCATCCGGCCAATGCGGCGCTCGCCCTCCACCGCGTCGCGGCGGTAGGCCGACCCCACCGACTGCGCGATCAGCGTCAGGCTGAACACCAGTTGGGTCACCGAATCGTGCAGGTCGCGCGCCAGGCGCTGGCGCTCCTCCAGCACCCCGGCGGTTTGGGCGCGCTCGTACAGCATGGCGTTTTCCAGCGCCACGCCCAGTTGGTCCGAGACGATCAGCAGCCCGGTCAGGTCGTCCTCGCCAAACGGGTCGGCCCCGGCTACGTCGATGATGCCCAGCAGCCGGTCGCCCAGCAGAATCGGCACCGCCAGCTCGGCGCGGATGGCCGACCCCGGCACGGCGATGTAGCGCGGGTCGGCCAGCACGGCGTTCACCACCTCCGGCCGGCGGCTTTGGGCGGCGGCCCCCATGATGCCCTGCGTGGCCAACTGGCGGTAGCCGGTGCTCTCGCCGCGCGGCCATCGGCTGGCCCGCGCCCGCTGCACCAGCCAGCCCTCGTCCGCCGGGTCGAGCAGGAAGATGGACACATGCGCATACCCCAGGCGGCTGTGCAGCGCCTGCACGGTGGTGGCCAGAAGTTCGTCGGGGTCGAGGCGGGCGGCAATGCCCTGCCCCACGCGGGCGATGAGGGCCAGGCGTTCGGTGCGGTCCTGTTCCAGGTTCAGGCGGCGGGCATTGTCGAGCGCGGCGGCGATTTGGTTGGCGGCCGACCGGAAGAGGCGCAGCTCGGTTTCGGTCCAGGTGTGGGCCTCGGTGTGCGAGAGCACCAGGTTGCCAATGCGGCGGCCCCCGGCCACCAGCGGGATGAGGGCCAGCGACGGCCGGCCGCTGGCGATCTGGTCGTCGCGCAGAAAGGCGGGCACGCGCGGGTCGTGCGCCACATGCCCAATGGCCACCGTCTCGCCCGCGTCGAGCAGCGGGTTGAGCGCGTCGTCGCTGGTGGGGATGTACAACTCGGCGTCGACAATACCCCGCCCCGGTTGATAGAAGAAGGGCACGTAGAAACACTTGGGGTGACCGGTGGCGTCAAACTGATAGAACGCCACGGTGCAGCGGTAGGGGCTGTGCTCGGCCAGCACTTCCAGCGCGGCGCGCATGAGGGCGCGGCTGGTCTGGGCCTGGCTCAGGCGCTGGCTCAGCTCGTACAGCGTGCGCAGTTGCGCCAGGTTGGCCTCAGTGCCGGCGAACAGGCGGGCGTTTTCGAGCGCAATGGCGAGCTGATCGGCGATGATCTCAAAGCCGGTGGCGTCGTCGTCGGTGAACGGCTCGGCCCCTTCCACATTCAGCACGCCCAGCAGCCGGTCGCCGATGACGATGGGCACCGCCAGCTCGGCCTGCACCGGGCGCAGGCTGCCAAATGGCACCGGCAGATAGTCGGGGTCTTGGCCGATCTGGTTGACCCGCACCGTTTGGCGCTGCCGTCCAGCGCGGCCGATGAGGCCCTGGGTGAGGGCCTGGCGGTACTCGCCCAGCTTCGACACCTGGCGGTAGATGCCGCCGGCGGCCCGCAGCACCAGCACTTCTGGCTGGTCGGGGTCGACCAGCAGCACGGCGATGTCGGGGTAGCGCAGGTCGCGCTCGATGGCGGCCACGGCGGTCGAGAGCAGGGCGTCGGCGCTCAGGCTGGTGTTGATCAGGCGGCCGACGGCGTTGAGCGTGGCAATCCGGTCGGCGCGGCGGCGCTCCGACTCGAGCAGGCGGGCCTTGCTGAGGATGACCACCAGTTGGTCGGCCAGGGCTTCCAGCACCTGCACATCGTCGGGGCCGAAGACGCCGCGCCGCTCGTCTTCCACATCGAGCACGCCCAAGATTTGGCCGCCGGCCTTGAGCGGCACACACAACTCGCTGCCGGGGTCCCAGCGGCCAGGGGCGCGAATGTAGTGCCGGTTGCGGGTGATGTCGTTGGCGAGCTGGGTGAGGCCGCTCACGGCGCACTCACCCACCATGCCGCGCCCCAGCGGCACCCGG
>JAYUUW010000208.1:0-2140 GCA_043754665.1 Anaerolineales bacterium
GCAATTCGGTTGGTTTGAGCGTCATGGTCGCCTCCGGGTGGTCGGTTAGGTGGCTTCAGTTTATCCCAATCCGGCTTGCCTGATTTCGCCAGCAGAGTCTTTAACCGCCGGGGGTCCCCGTCGTAGGCAACTCGTACCTTGACGGTCACGCGCCGCTTTGTATAATCAACACGGTCCGTCACGCAAAACGGCTATCTGCCAGAAAGGTCGGTGTACCACCATTATCCCGGGGAAAGAGAGCGCATGGCCTCGGCCGCCGCACCACGCGGCCGAGGTGACGAGGAGGCGGTTCCGGCCATAGGGCCGTGCTAACGGGCGACTCGCCCGGAACAGCGAGGAATCAGCGGAAGCCGCCGAGGGCCACCACAGCCCTCAACTCTCCCCCACAACAAGCCAGTTCCTATAAACCCCCGGGCGACCGGGGCATAACGGAACTAGCAGTGGCACCCCCTGGAACATTGGGCCGTCTGAGTCTCAGGCGTCGGCGTGAGCCGGCCCCTGCGCTTTGGCGTTGCGCCCCATTGGTTCTCGGGACAGCTTGGCGTGCGACAACCGATCAGTCTGTCATGGCCTGGCCGGCGGATGCCTTTCCGCTGGGCCGGCCCCTATTGAGCATCCTCAGGAGGCACATAACTATGTGCGGCATTGTTGGCTACGTGGGTCCGCGTGACGCGGCGCCCCTCATTCTCGAAGGTCTGCGGCGGCTGGAATATCGCGGCTACGATTCGGCCGGCATCGCGGTCGTCTCCGGCCCCGGCGAGCCGGCCCCCGGCGGCCTCGCCGTCCGGCGCGACGTGGGCAAGCTCGGCAACCTGGAGCGCCTGCTGGCCGCCCAGCCCATTCATGGCCAAATCGGCATCGGCCACACGCGCTGGGCCACGCACGGCGCGCCCTCCACCCGCAACGCCCACCCCCACATGGGCATGACCGGCGACGTGGTCGTCGTCCATAACGGCATCGTCGAAAATTACATCGCCCTGCGCGAAGAACTGGCGGCCGAGGGCAGCGTCTTCAGCTCCGACACCGACACTGAAGTCATCGCCCACCTGGTGGAGCGCTACATGGCGCAGGGGTTGGGCCTGGCCGAGGCCGCCCGCCAGACGTTTGGCCACTTGCAGGGCGCGCACGGCATCGTGCTGCTCAGCTCGCGCGAGCCCGATAAGCTCGTGGCCGCCCGCATCGGCAACGCCGGCGGTGTCACGCTCGGCCTGGGCGAGGGCGAGAACTTCGTCGCCAGCGACATCCCGGCCATCCTCGAGCACACCCGCCGCATCGTCTTTTTAGAGAGCCGGCAAATGGCTGTGGTCACCCGCGACAGCGTGCAGGTGCAAACGCTGGCCGGCGCCGCGCTGACGCCCGAAGTCCACACCATCGCCTGGGACCCGGTCGCCGCCGAGAAGGGCGAATACGCCCACTTCATGCAGAAAGAAATCTTCGAGCAGGCCCGCGCCCTCACCGACACCATCCGCGGCCGGGCCGATTTCGAGGCCGGCGTGGTGCGCATCCCGTCGCTCAACCTCACGCCTGCGCTGGCCCAGCGCCTGCACAAGCTGTTTATCGTGGCCTGCGGCACCTCGTATTACTCCGCCCAGGTGGGCAAGCTGCTGATCGAGTCGCTCGCCAAGCTGCCGGTCGAGGTCGACATCGCCTCCGAGTTTCGCTACCGCGACCCGCTGGTCGACGCCGATACGGCCGTGCTCGCCATCACCCAGTCCGGCGAGACGGTTGACACGCTGGCGGCCCTGGAAGAGGCCCGCCGCAAAGGCGCCGTCACCTGGAGCATCGTCAACGCCCTCGGTTCACAGGCGGCGCGCGTGGCCGATGGCACCATCACCATGCAGGCCGGGCCGGAAATCTGCGTGGCCTCCACCAAAGCCTTCACCACCTCCATCGTCGATCAATACCTGCTGGCCTGCCTGCTGGGCGAGCTGCGCGGCACGCTCACCGGCGCGGCCCTGCGCGCCGCCGTCAACGACCTGGCGCGCCTGCCCGACCTGGTAGGCCGGGCCGTGGCGCACGCTGGCGAGGTCGAGGCCCTGGCCCGCGAGTTGATGCACACCGAGCACTTCCTCTACCTCGGCCGCGGGCTGAACGTGCCCATCGCCTACGAGGGCGCGCTCAAGCTCAAGGAGCTGTCCTA
>JAYUUW010000209.1:0-5710 GCA_043754665.1 Anaerolineales bacterium
GGCCAGCCGCACACTGCGCGGACTAATAGACTTAAACACCTGTCCTGGGAAATGCGCGCGCACTTCGTTGACCACCTGCTGCGCCAGGCTGATGCGGGCGTCGAACATGGTCATCACCAGCCCGCGAATGGTCAGCCCCGGAAACAGCGCCGCCCGCACGCGGGTGATGGTGTTGGTGAGCTGCCCCAGCCCTTCGAGCGCCAGGTATTCGCACTGCACCGGGATGATCACGCCGTCGCGGGCGGCCACCAGCCCGTTGATGGTCAGCAGCCCCAGCGAGGGCGGGCAGTCCACCAGCACGTAGTCATAGCTGCTTTCCAGTTCGAGCAGGGCGTGGCGCAGTTGGTTCTCGCGCGCCAGCAGCGGCACCAACTGCGCCTCGGCCCCGGCGAGCGCGGGCGAGGCCGGCAGCAGCGCCAGCTTGAGCTGCGGGCTGTGCAGCACGTGCTCGCGCGGCGACACGCCGTCGACCAGCGCGTCGTACACGCCGCCAGCTACCTTGTTCTTATCCATGCCGATGGACGAGGTGGCGTTGGCCTGCGGGTCGAGGTCCACCAGCAGCACGCGCTGACCCATCTGCGCCAGGAAGGCGGCCAGGTTAATGGCGGTGGTGGTTTTGCCCACCCCGCCTTTTTGGTTCACGAGGGTGTAAATGTGTGCCATCGGCCGTGTCTGCCTGTATTATCCTCGCGCCGCGCGGCTGCGGCAATAGCTGGCTTCTTCGCGGGTGGGCACGCCGGCCAGCCCCGGCCGCGTGACCGATAGCCCGGCCATCTGGTTGGCGAAGCGGGCCGAGCCCCACGGGTCGTCCGTCTCATAATAGTTGATAAAGTACGCCGTGGCGAAGATGTCACCCGCGCCGGTGGGGTCCACCTCCACCTGGCGCGCGCCTTGAAACGTGCGCGCCCCCTGCCCGCGCACAAACACGGTGCAGCCCTCGGCCCCCTGCGTAATCACCAGCACCCGCGCCAGCTTGGCCCACTGCTCGGCCACGGCCCAGTCGCCGGCCAGGTCGTCAATGCTGAGCACCACGGCGCTGGCGTGGCCCAGCACTTGCGGCGCTTCCGGCCAGTCGACCACCGCCGGCTGCACGCGGCCTTCCGCGTCCCATTGGCGCAGCCAGCCTTGCGGCGTCAGCCCCAAGAAGGAGCCGCTAAACGCCGCCGCCAGATCATAATCCACTTCGCGGTCGAGCGGCCCCAGGTGCACCAGCGGGGCGCGCAGCCAGTTGAGCGGCACGGCCTCGGCCCCCAACGGCACGGCCCGCGCCCGCAGAAACTGGGTGCGCCCGCCGCCGCTGTAAATGTTCTCAAAGGTGGTGGTTTCGGGCGAGGGCAGCGCCGCCAGCGGCAGCCCCGCCAGCGGGCTCAGGTCCACATCGCCGGCGTGGGCGGTGACGATGCCGGGCGTGTAGTCTAGCCCGTGCGCGGTCAGCGCCGAGAACGACACCGTGCCGCCCAGCGTATGGCCGCCGGCCGGGGTGAGGTCTTTGGCCACATGGCCAATGGTGAGGTAGTGAACGGCGCGCTCGACCATGCGGAGGGTGCGGCGGTCGGGCGCCGGCGCGAGCCGGGCAGGAGCCGTAACGCCGTGGCGAGAGGCGTCGGTTACGCGCCGGCCGAGGCGCGCGGGACGATGGTGACCTTGCGCTGGTGGCCGTCGCCCACGCTCTCAGTAATCACGCCGGGGTGGTCGCGCAGCGCCAGGTGGATAATGCGGCGCTCATTCGGGGCCATGGGCTCCAGCGTCATGGTGCGCTGGCGCTGTACGGCCTGCTCGGCCATGCGCTGCGCCATGCGCCGCAACTGCTCTTCGCGGCGCTTCTTGTGGCCCTGCACATCCACCACCAGGTCGATGCTGTGGCCGACCTGCTTGGCGACGATCAGCCGGGCGATGTATTGCAGCGCCGAGAGCGTTTCGCCCTTGCGGCCGATCAACAGGCCCAGGTCGTCGCCCTGCACATCGAGGATGATGGGGGTCAGGTCGCCATCCGGCTCGCCGCGGCTGGCCTGCACCTCGGCGTTGATGTCCATGCGCTCCAGCAGGTCACGCACCACCTGGCGGGCGCGCTGGGCGTCGTCGTCATCGGCCTCGGCGGCAGTGTCGGCCGGGCCGTCGAGTTCGGCGTCGCCCAGCCGGCTAATGCGCACCCGCACCATGCCGTCGGCCCCCTCAATCGGGGCCGTGGCTTCTAACACATCGACCTGCACCGCGTCGCGGTCCACGCCCCACTGGGCGCATACCCGGTCAACGGCGTCTTCTACCTCATCAGCGGCTACGGTGAGGTCGAGGCTTAAAAGGGGCTCAGGCATAGTGTGTTCCTTGCGGGCCGGCTAGGTGGAGCGGCGGCTATCGCTGGCGGGCGCGGCCGTTTTTATCGGCCTTCTCAGACCGGCTCGTCCCGTTGATGACCTTGCCTTTTTCGGGCGCGGGCAACGCGGCCGTGGCCGGCTTCAGGCTAAAGACGTTCTTCCAATTCACCGGCGTGGTCACGGCGTACTGCACCACGCTCACGATGTTGCCGATGATCCAGTAGATCGACAGGCCCGAGGGGAATTGCAGCGACATCCAGCCGATCATGATCGGCATCATCAGCGTCATCTGGCCCGACATGGCGGCGGCCTGCGAGTCAGCGGTGGCGGTGGGCGGCGTCATCACCTTCGATTGCAGGAAGGTGGTCACCACCACCAGGGCGGTCATGACAAAGAACGGGTCGGGCAGGCCCAGGTTGAGCCACAGAAACTCGTTTTGCAGCGGGATCAGGCCCGAGAAGTCCGCCAGGAACGGGTAGATGTGCTTCGACAGGTCGAGCAGTTGCACCGGCGAGGCCGCCATGGCCAGGTTAATGGCCTGGTACAGCCCGATGAGCACCGGGAACTGAATCAGCATCGGCAGGCAGCTCCCGAAGGGGTTGACGCCGGCCTCCTGGTATAGCTTCATCTGCTCTTGCGACAGCTTCTCGCGGTCCTTGGCGTACTTGGCCTGGATGCTCTTCCAGTTCTCAGTCTGCTGCAGTTCTTGCAGCTTCTTCTGCGACTTCTGGGTCTGCCAGGTCAGCGGGAAGGTAATCAGCCGGATCAGAACGGTAAAGACCAGGATGGTGAGCGTGAAGTTGTGAAACAGCACGTTGTACAAGAACAACAGTGCGTTCAACATCGGGTTGAGAATCAGGGTGTCCCACATCGGCGTTGTCTACCTATTTAGTTGGGGCAAAGGCCAATCGCACGAGCGTGCCGTCCGTGCTGTAGCCGACCAAGAGATTGTCGCCGCTGAACGGCGCTACCAATACGATGTCGTTCACGACCAAAATCGGGGCCAAGATTTGGCCCTTGAGCTTCTGGGTCCACACGGTCGCGCCGGTGGCCCGGTTCAGGCCGAACAGGTTGCCGTCGCGGTCGCCCACATACAGCAGGTCGCCGGCGAGGGCGGGGCGGGCGCGCATCAGCCCGCCGGGCTTCACCGTCCACAGGCTCTTGCCGGTGTCGGCGTCGGCCGCGTGCACGTTGCCGCCGACATCGGTGAAGTATAACACCCCCTCGGCCAGCGTCGGCCCGGCCCATACCCAGTTCTTGGCGGTGAAGGGCTGTTCCCAGCGCACCGCGCCGGTGGCGGCATCGAGCGCGTACAGCTCGTTGCCAAACGTGCCGAGGTACAGGGTCTCGCCGTCGTCGCTGAGCGTGGGCGTGCCGGCCACGGCCGCGCCAAAGTCTTTGGCCCAGCGCTGGGTGCCGTCGGCCGTGTTGAGGGCATAGAGATGATGGTCGAGCGAGCTGACATAAATCGTGTCGCTGACCACCAGCGGTGGGGCCCAAATGTCGCGCTCGGCCTTGAAGGGCTGGGCCCAACGCTCACTGCCGGTGGCGGCGTCGACGGCGTAGAACTTGCCGTTCGCCAGGCCCACATAGGCCACGCCATCGGCGATGGTCAAGCCGCCGACGATACGACTATCCACCGCGGGCGCCAGGCCGAACAAGCCGGTGCCGGGGCTGCCCTGGGCCAGTGGGCAGCCGGCGCGGGTAGCGCCCTTCTGATCAAAGGCCAGGCACCACTGCTGCGTGCCATCGGCAGCGTTGAGGCCGTAGAGCACGCCGCTGTACGAGCCGGTGGGGCCTTCGGAACCGACAACGATGACGTCGGCGCTGATAGCTGGGTCGGCCACAAAGACGCCGGTGGTATTGCTGATGACGGACGGGAAGACCCAGGCCTGCGTGCCATCGGCCACGCGGATGGCGTGGACCTGTTGGCCGGAAGCCACAAAGGCCAGCTCACCGTTGGTGGTGAGGCCGGGCCAGGTTTGCGATGGGGCGGCGCCGCAGGCGGCCAGTAGAAAGGCCCCCAGGGCGGCTAAAAAGGTAAAGGACTTAAGACGCACAGCGGTCACTCCTAAGGCACCGGGTCAAACCCACCGGGATTGAACGGGTTGCAGCGCAGCACGCGCCAGGCCGCCAGCCAGCCGCCTTTGATGGCGCCGTGGCGGCGGATGGCCTCAAAGCCATAGCGCGAGCAAGAGGGATAGAAACGGCAGGTGTTGATCGGCATGGCCCGCGACAGCGTGAGCTGGTAGAGCCGGATGACGCCGAGCAGCAGCGTCTGCGGGAGATGGGTCGGCCGCAGGTCGGGCCGCCACTTGGGCAGCGGTTCAGCGTGGGAGTCGCCGGGTTGGTGGTTGTGCCCGGCTGCATTGTCCGTCATGGATATACCGCCCCATTCGCCACGGGGCCGGCTAAGGCCCCGCCAGCACATGCGCCCGGCGCAGCAGTTGGCCCAGCGCCGCCTGCGTGTCGGCCAGACGCGCCGTGGCCAGCGGCCGACGCGCGATCAGCAGCAAGTCCCACTCGGGCGCGATCTGGACGGCCACGGCGCGGGCCGCCTCGCGCAGCAGGCGCTTGGCCCGGTTGCGGTCGACGGCGGGACCAACCGCCCGCCCGGCCAGAAAGCCAAAGCGCGGGCGCGGGTCGGTCACGCTGGCGCCGCCGGCCGCCCGCGCCGTGATTTCAGCCGGGCCGCGCCGCCGAGCAACAAGAACGACAAGCGGGTGGGCGTGAGATCGTCCATCGCGCCGCACCCGCTCGAAATCGGTTGCGCTTTTCAGGTGAAGCAAGGCGAAAGCAGCGAGCCGACTCTCCGGCCGCCAGCCGAGGCTGACGGCGGCTCACGCCCCTATTTCTTTGTGTTCGGGCGCCCGGCCGGTGACTTGGCGGCGTTCCAGTTCACCTTCTTGATGTGGTTGCTGATGGCGGGCGCCAGACGCACACGGCCCTTCAGGCGGCGGGCCTTGAGGACGTTGCGGCCACCGGCGGTGGCCATGCGGGCGCGGAAGCCGTGGGTACGGGCGCGGTGACGAATTCTGGGTTGGTAGGTTCGCTTGGACATGCGTTAATCACATTCTGTCAATAGGATTTGAATAGCGCGTGATTATACCGTATCGGGGGCAGTTCCAGCAAGGGTTAGAAAATGCTCCCAATTCAGGCCGGAAACGCTAGCCACGCCGGCCCCCAAGGCTAAAACGGAGCCATGCCGCCGCAACCTCCTCGATTTCCTTGTCATTCCGAAGCGTGCATGGCGCTGCGCGCCAGCCCCCTCGGCTCAACCAGTCGCTAGCCGTCACCCACCCGCCGGATTTGTCATTCCGAACCCGGCCTCAGGTATTTTGGCCTAGCGCTCCCTCTTGGCCGGTGAGGAATCCGCAACTCGGACCCACTCGGCCCTG
>JAYUUW010000210.1:0-3761 GCA_043754665.1 Anaerolineales bacterium
GAGGACGAATTGGCGGCCCGCGGCTGGGCCTGAGCGGCGGGTGCGGTGTGGTATCATCGCCGCCAGAGTAGGCGTAAATCGTGGGCAACTGCCGCCGCCGGGGTTCCTAGCCGCTGGGCCGGCCGGGCAGCGCTGACATGAGCAAGGGAGTTAGCGTCGTGAAGAATATTTGTGTGATTGGGGTTGGCTATGTGGGGCTGGTCACCAGCACCTGTTTTGCCGACCTGGGCAACCGCGTTACCGCGCTCGATATCAACGCCGAGCGCATTGAGAACCTCAAACAAGGGCTGCTGCCCATTTATGAGCCGGGGCTGGAAGAAATGGTGAAGCGCAATGTGGCCGCCGGCCGCCTGAGCTTTACCACCAGCTACGTCGAGGCGCTGCACGACGCCGAGTTCGCCTTTATTGCGGTGGGCACACCTGAGGGCGTCGACGGCGAGGCCGATTTGCAGTACGTGCGCGCGGCGGCCGAATCGATTGCCGCCCACATGACCACCCCGCTCATCATCGTCAACAAGTCCACCGTGCCGGTCGGCACCGGCGACTGGGTGGCCGACATCGTGCGCGCCAAACAGATCACCCCCATCGCGTTCAACGTGGTCTCGTGCCCCGAGTTCCTGCGCGAAGGCTCGGCCCTGGCCGACTTCATGAACCCGGCCCGCACCGTGCTGGGCTCGCTCGACCGCGACGCCGCCAACCGCGTGGCCGACCTGCACCTGCCGCTGCGCGCCCCGATTCTGGTGGTCGACCTGCGCACGGCCGAGATGATCAAATACGCCTCCAACGCCTTCCTGGCGACCAAGATTTCGTTTATCAACGAGATCGCCAATGTGTGCGAGGCGCTGGGGGCCGATGTGAAGGAAGTGGCGACCGGCATGGGCTTCGACCCGCGCATCGGCCGCCAGTTCCTCGACGCCGGGCTGGGCTATGGCGGCTCGTGCTTCCCCAAAGACGTGAAGGCATTGGCCCACATGGCCAACGTGCAGGGCAAGCACCCGCAGTTGCTGCAAGCGGTAATGGACATCAACCACGACCAGCGCCGGCTGGTGGTGCAGAAGGTGCGCGACTTGCTGGGCGACCTGGACGGCAAAGTCATCGGCCTGCTGGGGCTGGCGTTCAAGCCCAACACCGACGACATGCGCGACGCCCCCGCCGTGGAAATCGCCCAGCAATTGCAGGCCGGCGGCGCGCTGATTAAGGGCTATGACCCAGTCTCCATGACGGTGGCCGGGCGGCACATGCCGGGCGTGCAGTTGTGCGAAGACGCCTACGAAGTGGCCCAAGGCGCCGACGCGCTGGTGGTGGTCACCGAGTGGAATGAGTTTAAGCAGCTCGACCTGGAGCGGCTGCGCCAGAGCATGCGCCAGCCCATCGTGGTCGACGGCCGCAACATTTACAACCCCGCGCAGATGCAGCGGCTGGGCTTCCAGTATCGCGGCATGGGGCGCGGTTACAACGGGCACGGCCAGGCCTAAGCCCCCCGGCGGCCCGGTGCTCTCAGTGAAGGAGTAATATGCCCCCTGCCAAAGGCAAGGTGACGAAGACGCGCTTGAGCAACGGGCTAACCGTGCTGCTCAAAGAGGTGCACACCGCCCCGCTGGTCTCGTTTTGGGTGTGGTACCGGGTGGGCTCGCGCAACGAACTGCCCGGCCAGACCGGCGTGAGCCACTGGGTGGAGCACATGATGTTCAAGGGTACCCGGCGCTATCCGGGCGAAGTGGCCGAGCGCACCATCGCCCGCGACGGCGGGGTGTTTAACGCCATGACCTGGATCGACTGGACGGCCTATTTTGAGACGCTGCCGGCCGACAAGATCGACTTCGCGCTGCGGCTCGAAGCCGACCGCATGGGCCGGGCGCTGTTCCCGCCCAAGGAAGTGGCCTCCGAGCGCACGGTCATCATCTCCGAGCGGCAGGGGCGCGAGAACAGCCCCTCGTTCCGGCTGGCGGAGGAAGTGCAGGCGGCGGCCTTCCGGGTGCACAGCTATCACCACGAGGTCATCGGCGACATGGTCGACCTGGAGACCATGACCCGCGACGACCTGTACGGCCACTATCGCCAATACTACGCCCCCAACAACGCCATTGCGGTGGTGGTGGGCGACTTCAACACGCGCGCCATGCTGGCCCGCATTCAAGAACTGTTTGGCGGGTACAAGCCCAAGACCCTGCCCGCCCGCCAGCCGCGCCCCGAGCCCGAGCAGAAGGGCGAGCGCCGCGTCAGCCTGAGCGGCGAGGGCGAAACGGCCTTCATCGAAGTCGGCTACCACGTGCCGCACGTCACCCACCCCGACTTCATTGCGCTGGTGGCGATGGACTCGATCTTGGGCGGAGCCACGGCGCTGAACATGTTTGGCGGCGGCACCAGCAACAAGTCGTCGCGGCTGTACCGGGCGTTGGTCGCCAGCGGGCTGGCGGCGGGCGCTTCGGCCAGCCTGGCCCCCACGCTCGACCCCTACCTCTATTCGCTGTTCTGCACCGTGCGCCAGGGCCAAACGCCCGAAGCAGTAGAAGCGGCGCTGAACGCCGAAGTGGAGCGCATGCGGGCCGAGCCGGTGAGCGAGGCCGAGTTGGCCAAGGCCATTAAGCAGGCGCGGGCGCTGTTTGCCTTCGGCGCCGAGAGCGTGACCAACCAGGGCTACTGGCTGGGCCACACCGAGCTGTTCGACTCGTATAAATGGTTCGACACTTACCTAGACAAGCTGTCGAGCGTGACCGTGGCCGAGGTGCAGCGCGTAGCCCAGCAGTATTTGGCGCGCACCAACCGGACCGTGGGGATTTTTGTGCCGACCACTGAGCCCAGCCATGCCAACCCCCAAGACCAAGACGACGAAGACTAAGCCGCGCGCCCAAGCGGTTGCCAAGCGCTCAACCAAGCCGGCCGTCAAGCCGAGCGTGCAGTTGCAGCCCGGCCCCGAGACCATCACCCGCCGCACGTTGAGTAACGGCATTGTGGTGCTGGCCTACGAGAACTTTACCAGCCCGTCGGTGGTGGTGGATGCCGATGTGCGGGCCGGGGCGCTGTGGGAAAGCCGCGCCCAGGCCGGGCTGGCGGGCTTCGCCACGGCGGCGCTGATGCGCGGCACCACGGCCCACAGCTTCGAAGAAATCTACGACGCGATTGAGTCGGTCGGCGCGTCACTGGCGGTGTCGGGCGGCACACACACCTCCGGCTTTTACATCAAGAGCCTGACCGAAGACCTGCCGCAACTGCTGGAGCTGGCGGCGGACGCGCTGCGGCGGCCGACCTTCCCCGAGGACCAGGTGGAGCGGCTGCGCAACGAACTGCTGACGCGCATGGCCATCCGCGACAACAACACGCGCGCGCGGGCGGAGGAGGCCTTCTTCACGGCGGCCTACCCCAACCACCCCTACGCCATCGATGAGGACGGCTACCCCGACACGATCAAGGCGCTGACGCGGGCCGATCTGGTGAACTACCACCAGGGGCATTTTGGGCCGCGCGGCATGATCGTGACCGTGGTGGGGGCCATTAAGGCCGAGGCGGCCATCGAGTTGGTGGAGCGCTGGTTCGGCGATTGGCAGAACCCGGCCCAGCCGCCCGAGCCGGCCCTGCCGCCGGTGGCCCAGCCGCAAGGTAAACAGTTGCAGCGGGCGGTGGTGCCCGGCAAGAGCCAGAGCGATTTGGTGCTGGGCGGTCCTGGCCCGGCCCGGCGGCACCCGCAGTTCCTGGCGGCGCGCGTGGCCAACAACATCCTGGGGGTGTTCGGCATGGGCGGCCACATTGGCGAGCAGGTGCGC
>JAYUUW010000211.1:0-2124 GCA_043754665.1 Anaerolineales bacterium
CGCCCGGCCGACCCGTTGGCTGCCAGCCGGCGCACCCCGCTGGACTGGCCCATCCTGCTGCTCATGCTAATGGTGCTGGTCAGCCTGTGGGCCACCTACTCGATCGAGGTCAGCCTGGTCAAGGTCGGGGGCATGGTCCTGGGGGCCGGGCTGTTCTACGCCGTGGTCGCGGCCGGCGCGGTTGGCGCTGGGCGGCGCGTCATGACCGAGGTCATGGGCGTCTACTTGCTGCTGGGCGCGGCCCTGGCGACGGTCGGCCTGGTGGGCACGCAGTGGGGCAGCAAGATCCCGTTCCTGGCGCGCATCGCCGCCCGCCTGCCGGGGGGGTTGATCTCGCTGCCGGGCGCGGAGGGCGGCTTCCAACCGAATGAGATCGCGGGTGTGTTATTGTGGGTCTCACCGTTGGCGGTCGCCCTCGCAGTGGCGGCGGCCTGGCACGGGCGGCCGCTCATGCGGCGCCTGGGGTCGGTGTGGGCAGTGCTCCTGATCGCCGGATTAGGATTGATCGCCTTGTTCACCACCGGCGTCCTCGGGCTGACCCAGTCGCGCAGCGGGCTGGCCGGGCTGGCGCTGGCGCTGGTGGTCATGCCGTTGCTGGCCGGCCGACGCCCCCGGACCATCACGCTGAGCCTGCTGGCCGTCGGTCTGGCGGCCGGCGTGTATGTCTTTGGCGACCGGCTGCGCGCCCTCTACGACTACGCCGTCTTCGCCGCCGCCACGACCTCTTGGCCGGGGCGAGTGTTCGCCGGGCTGGATCAGCGGGTCGAGATCTGGTCACGGGCGGTGTATGCCATTCAAGACTTCGCCTTCACCGGCATGGGCATGAACACCTTCCGCCGGCTGGTGCATGTGCTCTATCCGCTGTCGTTGGTAGGCCCCGAAACCGATTTCGGCCACGCCCACAACACCTGGCTGCAGGTCGCGCTCGACCTCGGGCTGCCGGGCCTAATTGGCTACATAGCGCTATGGCTCGGAATGCTCCGCATGCTGTACGATGTGCTGCACACCACGGCGCAGCACGCCCTGCGGGCCAGTGCCATCGGCCTGGCCGGCTGCCTGGCGGCGTCGTTTGGGTATGGCCTGACCGACACGGTCGCACTCGGCGCGCGGCCGGGCTTCCTGTGGTGGCTGCTGATGGCGCTGGTCGTGCTGACCTGGCGGCTGGCGCGGGCGGCTCCCGGAGTAGCCCCCGCCGCCAACCCGGTGCCGGCCGGCCCGAAGACTGGCCGGCCTGGGATGGTAAACGAATCGTTCGTAGACGCGCTATAATCAATCTTCTAGAAGGGGTCGCTCTTGGAACTCAAGCAGTACTTTGACTTACTGAGGCGCTGGCTGTGGCTGCTGGTGCTCGGCACGGTGCTGGGCGCGGGCAGCGCCTTCGTGGCCAGCCGCCTACAGACGCCGGTCTACCAGGCCAGCAGTACCCTGCTGATCAGCGAAGCCCCGCGCGGCAACAACTCGGTCGACTACCAGGCCATCACCGGCGCCAGCGTGGCCGGCACCTATCTGCAACTGCTCACCTCGCGCCCGGTGCTGGACGAGGTGATTGTGCGGCTGAACCCCGGCTTGTCCACGGGCCAGTTGGCCAACGCCGTCAAGGTCGCGTTGGTGTCCAACACCCAGCTCATCCGGCTCAACGTGGAAGACACCGACCCGGCCCGGGCCGCCGCCATCGCCAACACCCTGCCGCTGGTCTTCAGCGAATACAACGAGACCCAGCAGGCCAGCCGCTTCGCCGACTCCAAAGCCGCGCTCACAAGCGAAATCGCGAGCGTCGATGCCCAGATCATCGACTTGGAAGCGCAGATCGCCGCCATCGGCCCCGCGGCGGACGCCGCCGCCCAGACCCGCCTCGACCGGCTGCAGGAAGAACTGGCCCAGCTGCGGCAGAGCCGCACCAGCCTGGTGCAGAGCTTCGAGAATCTGCGCCTGGCCGAAGCGCAGTCGATCACCAACGTGGTGGTGGTCGAGACCGCCCTCGAGCCGCGCACGCCCATCCGGCCGCGCACGCTGCAAAACACCGCCCTGGCGGCCGTGGTCGGGCTGATGCTGGCGGCCGGCGTGGCCTTCTTGATCGAATACCTGGACGACACGCTCAAGTCGCCGGAGCAGATCACGGCGCTG
>JAYUUW010000212.1:0-1673 GCA_043754665.1 Anaerolineales bacterium
CGTCGTACAGGCAGGTGAGCTTGCCCAGCCGCAGATGTCCGGCCAGCGAGCACGCCTCGGAGGCCACGCCTTCCATCAAGTCGCCGTCAGTGGCGATGACGTAGGTGTAGTGGCTGACCACGCTGTGCCCGGGCTGGTTGTAGCGCGCGGCCAAATGCGCCTCGCCGATGGCCAGGCCCACCGCGTTCGAGATACCCTGCCCCAGCGGGCCGGTGGTGGTCTCGACTCCCGGCGTAAGGTGGCTCTCGGGGTGGCCGGGCGTCAGGCTCTGCCACTGGCGAAAGCTCTTAATGTCATCCAGCGACAGCGGGTAGCCGGTGAGATGCAATAACGAGTAGAGCAGCATGGAGCCATGCCCGCCCGACAGCACGAAGCGGTCGCGGTCGGGCCATTTGGGGTTGGCCGGGTTGTGCTTCAGGTGGCGGGTCCACAGCACATAGGCCATCGCCGCCGCGCCCATCGGCAGCCCTGGATGGCCGGAATTGGCCTGCTGGACTCCGTCGGCGGACAGGAAGCGAATGGTGTTGATGCTGAGTGTATCGAGGGGGGTGGCAGGCATGCAGGCTCCGTGGAGGGTTAAGGTCGCGCGCCGAACAGCGTCGTCCGCGTGAGTACGTCCAGTGAATCTACTGCGATCGGGCAGAGTCGTCAAACGCGCCGGGGAGTAGAGGTCGGAGGTCGGAAGTCAGAGGTCGGATTGAGTTGACGCCATGGTCCCAACTCTGGCGCAGCCTGCTTGCCCCCGCAGCCCCATTCGTGTAATTCGCGCGAAGCGATTCGTGGCCAATGGTTTTCCTCCCTCTACCTCCCCAAGGGTATAATGCCCCGACTTCTCCCTACCGAAAGGTGCCACACCCATGCCCGATCAACTCACCACCCTCAAAGCCCACCTGGCCGAGATCGACGATGTCGATAACGCCGCCGCCGTCCTCGAATGGGATCAGCTCGTCATGATGCCCCCCGCCGGCGGCGAAGGGCGCTCCTACCAATACGCCACCCTCCAGAAGCTTGCCCACGAGCTGTATATCACCGACGACATGGGCCGGCTGATCGAAGACCTGAGCGCCAAGTTTTCCGGCGCGCCGGTCACGGACGATGACGCCGCCCTGGTGCGCGTGGCCGCCCGCTTCTACAAACACAAGACCCAAATCCCCGCCGCGCTGGTGGCCGAGATGTTCCAGGCCACCTCCTTCGGCCAGGAGGTGTGGGCCCGCGCCCGCGCCAATAACGACTTCGAAGCCTTCCGCCCGCAGTTGGAGCGCATCTACGACCTCAAGCGCCAGGTGGCCGCCTGCTTCCCCAACGCCGCCTCGCCCTACGACCCGCTGTTGGACGAGTACGAGCCGGGGATGAAGACCAGCCAGGTGCGCGCCATGTTCGCCGAGCTCAAGGCCGAGTTGGTGCCGCTGGTGGCCGCCATCGCCGCCCAGCCGGAGGCCGACGACAGCGTGCTGCGCCGCGACTACGACCCCAAGCAGCAGTTGGCCGTGGCCGAGCAGGCGCTCAAGCAGTTCGGTTTTGACTTCACCGCCGGGCGGCAGGACCTGTCGGTCCACCCGTTCTGCACCGGCCTGGGCCTGCGCGATGTGCGCGTGACCACCCGCGTCGACCGCAACTTCCTCGCGACCTGCCTGATGGGCAGCCTGCACGAGTGCGGCCACGCCCTGTACGAG
>JAYUUW010000213.1:0-3083 GCA_043754665.1 Anaerolineales bacterium
CACCGTCATCGGCGACCGGGGCTACGCGCCGCTCTTCCTGATCATGGAAGAGATCATGGCCTTCGCCCGCCAGACCGGCGTGCCCACCTCGTCGCGCGGGTCGGCCGCCTCGTCGCTGGTGGCGCACTGCCTCGACATCACCTCGCCCGACCCGCTGCGCCTCAACCTGTACTTCGAGCGCTTCCTCAACCCGGCCCGCTCGTCGCCGCCCGACATCGACACCGACCTGTGTTCCGTCCGCCGCGACAGCGTCATCCGCCACGTCTACGAGCGCTACGGCGACGAGCGCGTAGCCATGGTCGCCACCATCCAGCGCTTCCGCGAGCGCTCGGCCCTGCGCGAGGTGGCCAAGGCCCACGGCTTCACCCCGGCCGAGGTCAAAGCCCTGGCCGACGCGTTGCCGCAGCGCTGGTGGGGGCCGCCCGAGGCCCGCCCTGCGCCCGCCCCCGGCGACGACCCGCTGCTCTCCGGCCCGTTTGGCGTGTTGGCCCGCGAGCACCAGTCTGACCGCCACCGCGCCGTGTTCATCCAGGCCGCTGAGGTGCTGGGCCTGCCGCGCCACCTCTCGGTGCATCCGGGGGGCGTCGTCATCGCTCCGGGCGCGCTCACCGATCTGGTTCCGCGCCACCTCGCCAGCAAGGGCATGGAGATCACGCAGTTCGACCTGGGCTCTATCGCCCGCATGGGGCTGGTGAAGATCGACCTGCTGGGTATTCGCGGCCTCACCGTGCTGGGCGACGTGGCCCCCCTCGTCACCGCCACCGGCACGCTCGTGCCGCCCGACGCCCTGCCGCTGGCCGCACTGGAGGCCATCCCCGGCGACGACCCCGCCACGCGTGACACGGTGCGCCTGGGCCGCACCATCGGCTGCTTCCAGATCGAAAGCCCCGGCATGCGCGCCACGCTCAAAGAGGTCGGCGCGCAAACCATTGACGACCTGATGGTGGCCCTCGCCCTCTACCGCCCCGGCCCGCTCACCGGCGGCCTGAAGGATGCCTTTGTGCGTCGCCACCTTGGCCAGGAGAAGACCGAGCATCTGCACCCGGCGCTCAAGCCGCTGCTCGACGACACCCACGGCGTGATCCTCTACCAGGAACAGGTGCTGCGCATCGCCCACGACCTGGCCGGCATGTCGCTGGCCGAGGCCGACCTGCTGCGTCGCGCCATGAGCCACTTTGACCCCGGCAAGCAGATGCAGACGCTCAAGGAGCACTTCATCAACGGGGCGGGTGAGCGCCACGCCGTGCCGCCCGACGTGGCCGAGCGCGTGTGGGAGCTCATGGCGGCCTTCGCGGGCTACGGCTTTCCGAAGGCCCACGCCGCCAGCTACGCGCAGGTGGCCTGGCGCGCCGCCTGGTGTAAGACCCACTTCCCCGCGCCGTTCATGGCTGCCGTCCTCGCCAACTGGGGCGGCTACTATCCCCAGCGCGTGTACCTGGGCGAGGCCCGCCGCCTCGGCCTGCCGGTGCATCCGCCGCACATCAACCACGCCGGCCGCGAGTTTTGCGTAGTGCGCCTCAACGATGAGACCCGCCTGTACATGGGCCTCAATCAGGTGCGCGACCTCACCCACCGCACGGTGGCCCGCATTCTGGTTGAGCGGCCGTTCCATTCGCTCAACGACTTCCTCGCCCGCGCCGACCCGCGCCCGCAGGAGGCCGAGAACCTCGTCCGCGTGGGCGCGCTCGACGGCCTGGGCCCAATCCCTGGCCTGCTGCGCGACCTGAAATCGACCGCCGCCCAGCAGGGGCAGTTGGCGCTCTTTGGCCTCGCCCCCGCCGACGCCGCCGACTGGTCGCTGGCAGAAAAGGTCGCCGCGCAGGAAGAACTGCTGGGGGCCAGCGTGGCCGCGCACCCGCTCGAACTGGTGGCCGACCGCATTGCCAAATCAGGCGCGCTGACCACCGTGGCCGCGTCCGCCCAGTTGGGCCGCCGCGTGCGGGTGGCCGGCATGCGCCAAACCTGGCACCGCACCCCCGCCACGCGCGGCGACTTCATCTACTTCATGTCGCTCGAAGACCTGGACGGCATGCTCGATGTGGTGATCTTTGGCGACGTGTACCGCAAATACAAAAAAGCCTTTGACACCGGCAGCCCGTTCGTGCTCGAAGGCACTGTCGAATTCGACCCCGGCCGCGGCGAGCCTGCCATCCGCGCCGAGCGCGTGTGGTCGCTGGCGGCCGAGAAATAGACGAATAGCACATGGCCATCAGACCTAAGTCAGCCAGCATCTATCCCGCAGTCCGCGCAGGCGGGCTTCGCCTTCTGTTGCTGCGGTTTCAACCGCCCGGCCAGTTGCGACAACCCCCCTTGCAACCCTGGCCATTGCCCGGTATCTTATCCGCGCCGCCGCTCGGCCGAGCCGCACACAGGATTTTGGCAGCATGACCACTGAAGACATCCTGAACTTTCAGCGCGTGGACGACCACACCATCACCGGCGGCCAGCCCACCGAAGCCGACCTGCGCGCCGCCGCCGAGGAAGGCTACGAGGTCGTCATCAACCTCACCACCCTCGACCCACGCTACTCGCTCCCCGACGAGCCTGGTCTGGCCGTCTCGCTCGGCCTGGCTTATCACCACATCCCGGTCGTCTGGGGCAGCCCGCAGCCCAGCGACTACGCTGCCTTCGCCGCGCTCATGGGGCAGGTGGCCGGGCGGCGCGTGCTCGTCCACTGCGCCGCCAACTACCGCGCCACCGCCTTCTATTCGCTCTACGCCCTGCAAGCCCTCGGCTGGACCGCCGAACAGGCCGCCGGTTTCCGCGCCAACATCTGGCTGCCCGGCCAATACCACGTGTGGGATGAATTCATCGCCGCGCAGACCGAGCAGATCTTGGCCGACAAGTCGGAGTAGAGCAGGGGGTTAGCATGGCCGGTGACGCGCCCGACTCAGATACGCAGCCTAAGCAGTGGCCCGTTCCTGAAACGCTCTTGGCTATACTGGTCGGCTGTACTGCGGCGATGGCGCCCGCTCCGTGGGTGGCCAAATGGTATTACACCGCCATCGGCTGGCCGCACAGTTACATCACTCACACCGGCCCGATCAAATTCACCTCCTATGGTGACCTTCTCTGTTGGGGCG
>JAYUUW010000214.1:0-2967 GCA_043754665.1 Anaerolineales bacterium
GCGCCCCGGCGCCGCAGCGGCCCTGGCGCCAGCGTCGCCGGCGGTGGGGCCAACACTGCCCTCCCCGATTCTATTCGTCACCCAAATCCCGATTGCAGCGGACTTCACGACCATCGGCTCGGTGTTTGGCAACCATGAGGGCAGCCTCTACGACGCCGGGCGCGGCGGCGACCTGTATATTCGCTACCCCAACGGCACGCTCAAGAATCTGACCGCTGTGGCCGGCTACGGCGGCAGCGGCCTGCTCCTGGGCGACGACGCCATCGCCGTGCGCGACCCGGCGGTGCATTGGGACGGCGCGAAGGCCATTTTCAGCATGGTGGTCGGCGCGCCGAACGCCCAGAACGACGACGACGGCGAGTGGTTCTGGCAGCTCTACGAGATCACCGGGCTGGGCCTGGGCGACACGCCCGTCATCACCAAGGTGCCCAACCAGCCCCCGGCGGCCAACAACATCAGCCCGGTGTACGCGGCCGATGACAGCATCATTTTCACCTCCGACCGGCCGCGCAACGGGCAGGCCCACCTCTACCCGCAGCTCGATGAGTATGAGAAAGCGCCGACGGTCAGCGGCGTGTGGCGGCTGATCCCCGGCACCGGCGCGCTGACCCTGCTCAATCACGCCCCGTCTGGCGACTTCACGCCGATTGTGGACTCGTATGGCCGGGTGATCTTCACGCAGTGGGACCATTTGCAGCAGGACCAGGAGGCCGACGCCGACGCGGCGGCCGTGAGCTACAACGACTGCTATTCCGGCGGGGATGCGGAGGAACTGCCCTACGGCAGCTTCAACTACACCGACGAGAGCGCCGGGGCCACGCCGCAATACAACGTGCGCACGGAGGTGTTCCCCGAGCCGCGCGGCTGCCGCGACGACCTGTTGGAGGGCACGGTGCTGGCCGGGCACACCTTCAACCAGTTCTTCCCCTGGCAGATGAACCAAGACGGCACCGGCAGCGAGGTGCTCAACCACTTGGGCCGCCACGAGCTGCACGGCTATATTCCGCAGGTCTATCTCTATAACACTGACCCGGATATCGAGGATTACTACGGCCAGTTTTCGCGCTTCAACCAGAACAGCATCCAGAACATGCTGCAGATCAAGGAAGACCCGCTGCACCCCGGCACGTACTACGGCATAGATGCGCCGGAGTTCGCCACCCACGCCTCGGGCCAGGTCATCAGCGTCACCGCGCCGCCGTCGTTGGATGCCGATCACATCGCCATCAAGTACGTCACGCACCGCGACACCGCCAGCTATGACGACACGCCCAACCCCAATCACTCCGGCCACTACCGCGAGCCGCTGCCGCTCTCAGACGGCACGCTCGTGGCGGCGCACACGCCCCACATCGGCCAGGCCACTGGCACCGGCTTCAACTCAAATTACGCCTTTCGCCTGAAGACTCTGACCCTTAGCGGCAACGGCTATTGGGTCGCGGATCAGGCGCTTACCGGCGGCATCTCCAAGACCGTCAGCTATTGGGACCCGTATACCAAGCTCAGCTTTTCGGGGTACATGTGGGAGCTAAACCCGGTGGAAGTGAGCGCCCGCCTCCGCCCACCGTTCACCACCGCCGGCCCGGTGCCGCTGCCCGAGCAGCAGATGTTCAATGCGAACGCTGCCCGCATTTCTGAGTTCCAAGCTTACCTGGCGGTCAACAACCTGGCCCTGCTCATCAGCCGCGATGTGACCACGCGCGACGACTTTGACGTGCAGCAGCCGTATAACCTGCACGTGGTCGGCGGCACGCAGACCGTCACCGGCACCGGGCAGGTCTACGACATCGCCTTTATGCAGTTCTTTCAGGCCGACCAACTGCGCGGCTATACCGGCGGCTACGGCAACGACTCGCCCCAGCCCGGCCGCCGCGTGCTCGCCCAGCCCATGCACGACGCCGCCGCGCTGCTGCTGAACGGCTCCACCAGTGGCCCGGTGGGCAGCGTGGTCATCGCGGCCGATGGCTCGCTGGCGGCGGTGGTGCCCGCCAACCGGGCGCTCACCTGGCAGCTGACCGATGCGGCCGGCGAGGGCGTGGTACGCGAGCGCTACTGGCTCACCTTCCAGCCGGGCGAAATTCGGGTCTGCACCTCCTGCCACGGCCTGAGCGAGTACGACCAGGCGCACGAACTCGCCCCCACCAACGCGCCTCAGGCGCTAATTGACTTGCTGGAACAGTGGCAGCCCTACAATACCTACACCGAGCGCGTTTTCTTGCCGACCATCGGTCACTAGCCCGATGCGCGCCGCCGCCTTTGTAACGGCCCTGACGCTGGCCGGGTCGCTGTGCGCCAATGGCGCGCCAACGCCTACGCCTGCTAACGCCCCGGCCACCGAGCCACCACCGGCCGCAACCACGGTGCCGGGCAGCGCGGTGGCGCCCAGCGCCGGGCCGGCGACCCCAGCGGCCGCCGGCCCGACGCCCACCCGCCCGGCGCTGGCCGCCGCGCCGCCCACGCTGGCCGGCTGCCAGGTGTTCCCGGCCGACAACATCTGGAACACGCCGGTCGACACGCTGCCGGTGCACGCCGACTCGGATGACTTCGTGGCGACCATCGGCCTCGACGCCAATGTGCACGCCGACTTCGGCTCGGGCTTGTGGGAGGGCGGCCCGATTGGCATTCCGTATATCGTGGTGCCGGGCAGCCAGGCGAAGGTGCCGGTGGACTTTTACTGGGACGACGAGAGCGACCCCGGCGGCTACCCGGTGCCGGCCGACGCGCCGATTGAGGGCGGCCCGGAGTCAGACGGCGACCGCCACATCCTCATGCTCGACTCAGACGCCTGTGTGCTGTATGAGCTGTATCACGCCTACCCCGAAGCGGGCGGCGCGTGGTCGGCCCACTCCGGGGCGATTTTCGACCTGAGCTCGAACGCGCTGCGGCCCGACACCTGGACTTCGGCCGACGCGGCCGGGCTGCCGATCTTGCCGGGGCTGGTGCTGTACGACGAGGTGATGAGCGGCG
>JAYUUW010000215.1:0-5657 GCA_043754665.1 Anaerolineales bacterium
TTACTTAATCCACCGCGTTCGCGCTGTGGTCGTACCCGCCCCCCTCGCAAGAGGAGGGCGGGTTCGTTTAACCGCCCCTAGACGTCACTGGTCCATACCCGTGCAGGGCGCGTTCCAGGACAGCGACAACACAGCCTGGCACCACATCATCGCACCCGGCCGTGGGGCGAGCGCGACGAGGCGCCCATCAACGTCAGCGGGCCGGCTCACCGCACGGTGGAGCCGTGAGACCATATATCTGACCCTATCCGCGCCACGCCGCCCTTCGGGCCGGCGGGGCCGGCCCTCGGGCCGCGTGGCGCGGCGGCTCTATGACAGCGGCTGCGACAGGCCAACGCGCACCCCTCCTATCGCCAACGACTGCCAAGTTCGTAGTTGAAAACGCAATAAGCCGCGCGCGAGGGTCGCTGCGCATAACAAGCCAGCGGGGCCGGCCCGCTGGCCCGCCGTGGTATCATTCGAGCGATGGACGAACCCGCTCTCATTCTCGCCGCGCAGGCCGGCGACCTCGACGCTTTCAACCAGTTGATCACCGACTACCAAAGCCCGGTGTACAACCTGGCCTACCGCATCATGGGTGAGGGTGACTCGGCCTCCGACGCGGTGCAAGAAGCCTTCATCTCAGCTTACAAGAACCTGAAACACTACCGGGGCGGCTCGTTCAAGGCCTGGCTGCTGCGGATTGTGACCAACGCCTGCTACGACGAGCTGCGCCGCCGCAAGCGCCGCCCGGCGACCTCGCTGGAAGCGCTGACGGTGGTGGAGCAGGGGCCGGATGCCGAGACCGAGGCCTCGCTGGTTTCGCACGACGAGTCGCCGGAGGCCTTTACCGAGCGCCGCGAGCTGGCCCGCCAACTGCAAAGCTGCCTGGACGGCCTGCCGGAGGACATGCGCGCGGTGGTGGTGATGTCGGACATTATGGGCATGGAGTACGCCGAGATCGCCGCCAGCACCGGGGCGGCGCTGGGCACGGTCAAATCGCGCCTGTCGCGGGCGCGGGGCCGGATGCGCGATTGTCTGCGCCAGAGTGAGAATTGGGAACTTCTTCCGGCCGCTTTTCGTCTAGAAGAAGAGACCAGCCCATGATATCCGACTACGATTTCGACCAACTCTCGGCTTACCTCGACGATCAGCTCGTGCCGGCGGAAAAAGCGGCGCTCGAAGCGCGTCTGGCGGCCGAGCCCGAACTGCGCACCACGTTGCGCGAACTGCGCCTGACGGTGCGCGCCCTGCGCGCGCTGCCGCCGGTGGCGCTGCCCCGCAGCTTTGTGCTCACGCCCGCCCAGGTAGGGGTGTCGGCTAAGGCCGCTTTGCCCGCCCGCCGCCCGCTGGCCCCGGCGCTGCGCCTGGCGGCGGCCTTCTCGGCCGTGGCGCTGGCGTTCGTCGTCTTCACCGATCTGCGCGGCGGCGTGGTGCTGACGGCCGCGCCGGTAGCGGACACGGCCAACAGCACGGTGCTGGCGACCACGGTGGCAGCGGAAGCGCCGCTGGATGCGGTGGCCGCCGCGCCGAGCGAGACGCCCGTGGCCGATGAGGGCACGACGATCTTGGAATTTGCCGTGGAAGAGGCCACGCCCACGCCGGCCGCCGAAAGCGATGGGGCGGGCGCGGGGGAGGCGGGCACCGGCCCAGCCGCGACGCCCGAGAGTTCGGCGGCGCTGCTGCCGGAGGCGACCGCGACCGACAGCGCCGAGCGCAACTCGACCACGCCTGAGCCGGAAGACACCACCGGCACCAAGGGCGCGGATGTGGCCGCGACCCCAACTGAACCAGGGCCGGCTGAAACGCCGATCGGCGTAGCGGCGGTGCCGCCGCCGGAAGCGACGGCCGAGGCGCGGGATGCCTATGAGCAGACGAACAGCGGCGGCGGCGCGCAGCAAGCGCCCGCGCCCAGCCTGCCGCCGGTGCGCGTGCTGGAGCTGGCGCTGGCCCTGCTCACGGTGCTGCTGGGCCTGTGGGCCTGGCTGGCCCGCCGCTCGGGCTGAACGGGCGGCCTTATTAACCAACACGAACATCCACCGCCGCCGGCCTAAACCCGGCGGCGGTGTGATTCTGAGCGCGGGCTCATGCCGGCGGCGTATAATAGCGAGTATGCCAGTCGCCAATTTCTGTCTGCGGTGTGGGCAGGCCCTGGAACAGCGGCTGGCCGACGGGGCGGTGCGCCCGGTGTGCCCTCAGTGCGGCCGGGTGCATTTCTTTGACCCGAAGGTGGCCGTGGGGGTGGTGGTCGAAGACGCGGGCCGGCTGCTGCTCATCCGCCGGCGCAATGAGCCGGAGCAGGGCAAATGGTCGATCCCGGCCGGGTTCGTGGATGCGGGGGAAGACCCGGCCCGGGCCGCCGAGCGCGAGGGCCTAGAAGAAACCGGCCTGAAACTTTCGGTGACCGAACTGGTCGAAGTGTATGGACGGCAAGGGCCGACCGAGGGCGCGGATATCCTCATTATTTACCGGGCCGAGGTGGTGGGCGGCGCGCTGGCTCCTGGCGATGATGCAGCAGAGGCGGCCTATTTTGCGCCGGACGATCTGCCGGAGCTGGCCTTTGCCTCCACGCAGCGGGTCGTGGCACGCTGGCGGGCGCCATAGCGGGGGCACAGGCGCGCCATGGCGGGGGCGATTCGGATAGCGTATAATGCCCTCGGCGAGGGTCGTCCGCGCCGGCCCAGTGCGGCCGGCTGATCGGCGGGCTGGCCCTCAAAAGGATCTGAGTTCGTATGCCTACTGGTGTATATCCGATGGCCAAGCAGCTAGGCGAGTTAAGCCGCCTGGCGGGCGACATTCGGTCTTTACTCGGCACTCAAAAGGAGATGCTGCATCAGGCCGGGTTGGGCTACCCGCCCGGCGTGATGGACAGCCTCTCCGGCCTGCGCGACACGCTGGAGCGCCTGCGCGGCCTGGTGGAAACCCAGGAGGCCGAGGTGGCCCGCCTGCGCGCGCTGGCTGAGACCTCGGGCGTCATCAACTCCTCGCTCAATCTGACCCTGGTGCTCAACCAGGTCATGGATACCATCATTCACCTTACCGGGGCCGAGCGCGGCTTTTTGATGCTCAAAGACCCCAAGGGCGAATTGGTGTTCCGCGTGGCCCGCAACGTGGAGCGCGAGAGCCTGAACAGCGATGCCTCGCAGATCAGCCGCACGGTGGTCGAGCAGGTGGCTAACGGCGGTGAGCCGGTGGTGACTACCAACGCCCAGGCCGACCCGCGCTTCTCGGCCCAGGAGAGCGTGGTGGGCTACAACCTGCGCTCGATTGTGTGCGTGCCGCTCAAGTTCCGGGGGCAGGTCACCGGCGTCATCTACGTCGACAACCGCATTCGCACCGGTCTGTTCACCGAGAGCGAGCGCGACCTGCTGGCCGCGTTTGGCAACCAGGCCGCCATCGCCATTGAGAACGCCCGCCAGTTCCAAGAAGTGACCGAGCTGAAGAACCTGATGGAGAACGTCTTCGCCTCGATGGCCTCGGGCGTGATTACGACCAACTTTGAAGATTTGATCACCCTGGCCAACCGCGCCGCCACCGACATCATCGGCCGCAGCAACAGCGAGATGGTGGGGCAGCCGCTGGCGGGCGTGCCCGGCCTGGACGAGGGCTTTGCTGTGGTGGTGCGGCAGGTGAAGCTCGATCAACTGGCCGTTGTCGGCCACGAGCTGCGCGCCATGCTGCCGGACCGCGGCCCGCTCGATTGGACCTTCAACGTGTCGCCGCTCAAGGACGGCACCGAAGGTTCGCAGGGGCTGGCGATTGTGCTGGACGACCTGACCGAAAAGAAGCGCCTGCAAGGCAAGTTCGAGGTCTTCAAGCGCATGGTGCCGCCGGCGGTCATCAACCGCCTGAACCCGGAGACGCTGGCGCTAGGCGGCACGCGTAAAGAGGTCAGCATCATCTTCGCCGACATCCAGGGCTTCACCGCCCTGAGCGAGACGCTCGACCCGGAAGTGCTCATCAGCGTGCTCAACCGCTACGTGGGCACGGCGGCTGAGGCCATGCTGCTGCACGAGGCCACGGTTGATAAGTACGTGGGCGACGCGGTGATGGCCTTCTTTAACGCGCCGGACGACCAGCCCGACCACGCCCTGCGGGCGGTGCGCGCCGCCATCCGCATGCGCGACGATATCTTCGCGCTGCACGAGGTGATGGAGCCGCGCTTCCGCCTGTCGTTCCGCATCGCCGTTCACTTGGGCGAAGCGGTGGTGGGGCTGGTGGGGACGGCGGACCGGCTGGATTACACCATCATCGGTGACACGGTGAACACCGCCAAGCGCTTGCAGGAAAACGGCCAGCCGGGCAAGGTGTTTCTGAGCGACAAGTTCTATGAGCGCGTGAAAGACGTGGTGCGGGTGAACCCGCTGGACCCGCTGCACGTCAAGAACCGGGTGCAGCCGGTGCCGGTGTTTGAGCTGCTCGATCTGATTTGCTAGCGCGCTGCCCGCCGCTCGCCTCGCTGGGGTGAGCGAGGGGGGCAACTGGTAAAAGGTGACGGTGTGATTGAGATTGGCTGGATCTATGCCGCCGCCCTGCTGGTGATGGCGGTGTATGGCTTCAATATGTGGCTGATGGCGCTGCTGGCGGTGCGGCTGTGGCTGCGCCGCCGCCCGGCCCCCGCGCCAGCCGCCCGCGCCGAGAGCGACTGGCCGACGGTGCTGGTGCAGCTCCCGCTGTTCAACGAACGCTATGTGGCCGAGCGCCTGATTGACGCGGTGGCCGCCCTCGACTACCCGCCCGAGCGCCTGCTGATCCAGGTGCTGGACGACTCAACCGACGACACCAGCAGCCTGCTGCGCGCCCGCGTGGCCCACTACCGGGCGCGGGGGGTGCGCATTAGCTATTTGCACCGCGTGCTGCGCGACGGCTTCAAGGCCGGGGCGCTGGCGGCGGGCCTGGCCGCGCAGCCGGAAGGCGAACTGGTCACCATCTTTGACGCGGACTTTGTGCCCGCGCCCGACTTTCTGCGCCGGGCGGTGCCGGCCTTTGACGGCCAGCCGCGCCTGGGCATGGTGCAGACGCGCTGGGAGCACCTGAACGCCGACCACGATGTGCTGACCCAGGCCCAAGCGCTGGCGCTGGATGCCTTCTTCGGGGTAGAGCAGGTGGTGCGCAGCCACTACGGGATGTTCATGAACTTCAACGGCAGCGGCGGCCTGTGGCGGCGCGCGGCCATTGATGAGGCCGGCGGCTGGCAGGGCGACACGCTGGCCGAGGACCTCGACCTCTCGTACCGCGCCCAGCTTAAGGGCTGGCGCTTCGGCTACACGCCGGAGGTGCCCGCGCCGGCTGAGCTGCCGACCACCATTGCGGCGTTCAAGAGCCAACAGTTCCGCTGGGCCAAAGGCTCGATCCAGGTGGTGCGCAAGGTGGGCTGGCGGCTGCTGACGGCGCGCGGGGTGTCGCCCTGGCGCAAGTTCGAGGGCTTTCTGCACATCACCGGCTACGTGCCGCACGCGCTGATGATCCTGTCGCTGCTGCTGAGCCTGCCGATTGTGCTGCTGGAGCACGGGCAGACGCCGCTGCGCTGGGGCATCATGGGCATCGCGGGTTTTGGGCCGATCTTCTTGGGGCTGGTGGCGCAGATGGCGCTGCGCAAAGATTGGCCGCGCCGCGTGGTGCGCTATCCGGCGCTGCTGCTGCTGGGCATCGGCCTGGCGCTGACGAACACGCAGGCC
>JAYUUW010000216.1:0-3189 GCA_043754665.1 Anaerolineales bacterium
GGCTGCTGGCGTTCTCGGTGCTGCTGGTGGTGCGCGAGCGCGGGCTAGGGCCGCCGGCGCTCAAACCGTGGACGGCGCTGATCGGCACGGGCCCGTTCCCGCACCCGCCGGCGGCCGAAGACGATGCCCACGCCCCCGCGCCACCCCCTTGATTTGCGCGGCAAATGGCGGGGTGTAGGCACGGGGCGGCGCAGCGGCCCCAGGCAGGACAGCGCCACACCACTATCGCGCCGCATCGTCCCCGCAGGGCGCGTGTTATAATCTCGCGATCTTTTGCCCTAAACCCCTAATTTAACTCGAGGTGGAATTTGGAAGCCAATTTGCGCCGCACCAAGATCGTCTGCACCATTGGGCCGGCGAGCAGCTCCGAGGATAAAATCGCGGCCCTGATCGCGGCCGGCATGAATGTGGCCCGCCTGAACTTCTCGCACGGGAGCCATGCCGACCACGCCGCCGTGATTGCCACCATCCGCCGCGTGTCGCGCCGGCTGGCCAAGCCGATTTCGATCTTGCAAGACCTACAAGGCCCCAAAATCCGCACCGGGACGCTGGCGGCGGGCCATGATGGGGTGCTGCTGAAGGACCAGGCCGCGTTCACCATCACCACGCGCGTGGTCGAAGGCACCGACGCCATCGTCTCGACTACCTACCAGGGGCTGCCGGGCGATGTGAAGCGCGGCGATAAGCTGCTGCTCGACGACGGCAAGCTGGAATTGGCGGTGGAGCGGGTTGACGACACCGACGTGCTGACGCGCGTGGTGCGCGGCGGGGTGCTGAAAGAGCACAAGGGCATCAACCTGCCGGGCGTGCTGGTCAACATTCCCAGCCTGACCGAAAAGGACCGTGAAGACCTGGTGTTCGGCGTGGCGCAGGGCGTGGACTATGTGGCCATTAGCTTTGTGCGCCGGCCGGAGGACATTGCCACGGTGAAGCGGGCGCTGGTGGAGATCGACCCGAACGCGGCCAAGCTGCCGATCATTGCCAAGCTGGAGAAGCCGGCGGCGCTCGACAACCTGGAAGCCATTTTGCAGGTGTCGGATGGGGTGATGGTGGCGCGCGGCGACCTGGGCGTGGAGCTGTCGCCGCAGCAGGTGCCGACGGCGCAGAAGCGCATTATTGAGGCGGCCAACCGCCAGCGCAAGATCGTCATTACCGCCACGCAGATGCTCGAGTCGATGATTACCAGCCCCCTGCCCACGCGGGCCGAGGCCTCGGACGTGGCGAACGCCATTTACGACGGCAGCGACGCCGTGATGCTCTCGGGCGAGACGGCGGCCGGGCAGTACCCGATTGAGGCGGTGCGGATGATGGTCGCCATCATCAAAGAGGCTGAGACGCACATTCAAGAGTGGGGCCGCTGGAAGGGCGTGACCGAGACCACCTCGGACGACTCGGTGGCGCTGGCGCGGGCGGCGCGCGAACTGGCCAATGACCGCGACGTGACGGCGATTGCCATCTTCACGCTCACGGGGCGCAATGCGCGCATTATGTCGAAGGCGCGGGCGGCGGTGCCGATTCTGGCGTTTACGCCGGACCCCAAGACCTACCAGCGGCTGCCCTTGCTGTGGGGCGTGACGCCGTACCTGATCCCGCAGGCGGACACGGTGGAGGCGATGCTGGCGCACGTGGAGGCCGGCATGCTGTACGACTCGCCGGTGCAGGCGGGGCAACAGGTGATTGTGATTGCCGGGCTGCCGCCGTCGAAGATGGTGCCGGCCAACTTCATCCTCCTCCATACGGTGGGGAGGTCGTGAGGCGACCGCTTGCACTGGCTTGGCTTTATTACTTCTTCTACTACGGCGCCTTCGGCTGTTACGTCCCGTTTCTGACACTCTACTTTGAACAGGCCGGCCTGAACGGCCGGGCCATTGGGCTGCTGGCCGCGCTGCCGCCGCTGGTGCAACTGACGGCCGGGCCGGTGTGGGGGGCGCTGGGCGACCGGTTCGCCATTCATCGGCGGCTGCTGCCGCTGGCCACGCTCGGCCCGATCATCCCCGCGCTGCTCATGCTGACCACGACTAACGTGGCGGCGCTCACCGCCCTGGTGCTGGTGGGCGGGCTGTTCACAGCCCCCATTCTGCTCCTCATCGACAGCGCCGTGCTCGACATGGTGCGCGGCACCCACTATTCCTACGGCAAAATCCGCGTCGGCGGCTCCATTGGCTACACGCTGTTCACGCTGGTGATGGGCTACGTCCTCAAGGCACAGGGCATTCACTGGCTGTTTTATGGCTATGGCGCGGGGCTGCTGGTGGCGGGGGTGCTGGCGATTGGCCTGCCGGCGCGGCGGCAGGTGTGGCAGGCGGCGAGCTTTGGGTCGAGCGTGGGGAAACTGCTGCGGCAGCGGCCGCTGGTGCTGTTCTTGATCGGCTCGTTCTTGGTGGCGGTGGCGCTGCAAGCCTCGTTCTCGTTCTATCCGCTGCGGCTGGTGGCGCTGGGGGGCGACCCGGTGTGGGTGGGGCTGAGCGGCGTGATCGGCGCGGTGTGCGAGATGCCGGTGCTGTTCTATTCCGGCGCGATCTTCCGGCGGTGGGGGGTGCGGCCGGTGGTGGCGGCGAGTTACGTTCTGTTTGCGGTGCGCTGGACCATCCTGGCGCTGGCGGTGTCGCCGGTGGTGGTGCTGGCGACGGCGGCTTTTAACGGGGTGACGTTTACGCCCTACATGGCGGGCGGCATTCTGTACGTGGAGCAGCACACGCCGCCGGGGCTGCACGCGACGGCGCAGGGCCTGCTGGCGGCGGTGACGTTTGGGCTGGGCTCGGCGGTGGGGGCGCTGGGCGGCGGGGTGCTGTTTGATGCGATTGGGGCGCAGGGGTTGTTTGGCGTGGGCGCGGCGGTGACGGTGGTGGCGGTCGGGTTTGTGGTACTGTCCGGAAGAGCGAGCACCGCGGCGGCGGGGATGCGGGCGGCTTGAGGCGGGGGACTCGGGGGACTCGTCGCGAGGGCGCAAGGGTCTAAGGGACGGGCCAAAAGATGGGCTTGAGAGTTTTAGTTGGGGGGCGGGCGTAATCAGGTGCTCGGTGGGTAGCCGGCCGAGGGCTTGGGGCCTAAGTCACACAAGCGGGAATCGCAACGTCGTGGGGGCCGGCTCACCGCAGGGTGGATCTTTGAGACAAAGTATCTGACCCGATACGAAAAAACGCAGTACTTCGGGCCGGCGGGGCCGGCCCTCGTACTGCGTTTTTCGTC
>JAYUUW010000217.1:0-7734 GCA_043754665.1 Anaerolineales bacterium
ATGCTGCGCGACGGCGACCGCTACCGGGTGGCCCGGCTGCGGGGCTTTGAGACCGTGCGGCCCAACGCCGAGGCCGAACTGCGCGGCATTGCTTTTGACTTGCGAGAGACGGCCACCCTGCGCGCGGTGGTGGAGACCGGCGCGCCGGTCATTGTGGCCGACACCCAGGCGTTTCCGGGCTGGGTCACGGTCGAGGCCTCCAGCCATATTCGATCGTGGCTGGGCGTGCCGCTGATCGCGCACGACGAAATTATTGCTGTGTTCGCGCTGGACAAGGCCGAGCCGGGGTTCTTTCAACCGCGCCATGCCCGCAACCTGGCGACCTTTGCGGGGCAGGCCGCGCTGGCGGTGAAGAACGCGCAGTTGTTCGAGAGCGAGCGGCGGCGCGTGGCGGCGCTGACGGCGCTGCATGAGATCAGCCTGGATGTGAGCCAGGAACTTGACCTGACTGCGCTGCTGCGCATTATCGTGTCGCGCGCGATGCAACTGCTGAACGCGAATGCGGCCGGGCTGTATTTGGCGCAAGACGACGGCACGGTCGAGTGTGTGTTCAGCCTGGGCTATGAACACAGTTTTGCCGGGCTGCGGCTGGCGCGCGGCCAGGGCATGGCCGGGCGCGTCGTGGAGACGGGCGAAACGCTGGTGGTCAGCGACTACCAAACCTGGCCGCACCGGTCGACCGCCTACGACGGCGTGCCGGTGCGGGCGGTCATTGGCGCGCCCATCCGGTGGCGGCAGCAGGTGCTGGGGGCGGTGTCGATTTCGGCGGCGGTGCCCGACCTGTTCGGCCAGCGTGATGTCGAGCTGATCGATTTATTTGCCGACCAGGCGGCGGTCGCCATCATCAATGCGCGGCTGTACGCCGAGGCGCGCGGCACGGCCGATGAGTTGGGCCGCTTGTACGCGGCGGCGCAGGAGATGGCCGGCAGCCGGGAACCCCAACGGGTGCTGGAGGCGCTGGCCCGCCACCTGGCGGAAGCGCTGCAAGTGACGAGCGCCTACGTGCTCGGCACCGACCCGGCGCAGGAGATCAGCACGGTGCTGGCCGAATATTGGGGGGCGGAGGCCACGCCCAAGGAGCGCGTGTCGAATCGCGGCGAGGCCTATCGGCTGAGTGATTTTCCTCTGGCGCAGCAGGCCGTGCGCGCTCAGACCACCCTGGTGGTACACGTCGACGACCCCACTCTGTCGCCGCTGGAACGCGCCGACCTGATTCGGTTTGACGGCCGCTCGACGCTGTACATTCCCATTGTGGCGCATGGGCAGGTCTTGGGCGAGGTAAGCCTGTGGGAGAGCCGGCGGCGGCGCGAGTTCACCCCGGCCGAGGTGCGGCTGGCTGAAACGCTCGTGCGGCAGGCGGCCGACATGCTCGAAAACACGCGCCTGTTTGTGGCGCTGGAGGACGAGAAGCGGCGGCTGGAGCTGCTCTATCGCTTGAGCCAAAGCCTGACCGCCAGCCTGGACCTGAATGAGGTGGTAAACCGCGCCCTGGAGCTGGTGGTCGGCGCGCTGGCCGCCAAGCGGGCGGAGATGCATCTGCCGGAGGCGGGCGGCGGCCAACTGCGCCTGAGCGCGGCCGTCGACGCCGGGCAGCCGGCGGGCACGGCCGACCTGGTCGACTCGCTCGAAGGCGCGGCCTTGGCGGCGCAGGCGGCCCGTGAGCGCCGGATTATTTTGCAGGGGCGGGTAGCGCCGGCGGCCACCGCCGCAGTGCGCTCAGCGGTGGGGCTGCCGCTGCTGATTGGCGAGACGCTGGTGGGCGTGTGCACGGTGCTGAGCGACCAGCCGGGGTTCTTCACCGAGCAGTTGGAGCCGGTGCTGCTGGCGATCGCCGCGCCGATGGCCCTGGCGCTGCAAAACGCGCAATTATTTGACGCCGAGGCCCGCCGCGCCCATCACCTGGAAGGGCTGAATGAGATCACGCGCGCGGCGGTGAGCGCGCTGGACTTCAAAACGCTGCTGCAAACCATGGCCGACCGGCTGGGCGAAATGCTGCGGGCCGATGCCTGTTACCTGACGCTGTGGGACGAGGAGCGGCAACTGCCGATTCCGATGGCGGCTTGGGGCGACATGCGCGAGGTGTACCCAACCCTAGAGCCGGTCACGGGCCAAGCAACGTTGACCGAAACCGTGCTGCGGACCGGCGCGCCGCTGGTGGTGGACGACGTGCCCACCTCGCCGCTGATCAGCGCGGCGGTGGCGGCCCAATCGCGCATGCGGGTGATGCTGGCGCTGCCCATGGCGGCGGGCGAGCGCAAGCTGGGCGCGGTGATCGTGGCGTTTGCCCAGGCGCACACATTTACGCCGCAGGAGGTGGCGCGGAGCGAGCAGGCGGCGCGCCAAATTGCGCTGGCAATCGCTAAGGCGCAGTTGTTCGATGAGACGCGCCGGCACGCCGATGAAGTGACGGCCGCCAGCGAGGTGCTGCGCGCCCTCAACGCCATGCCCGATGTGGCCCAAGCCTTCCCCGGCATTGCGCGCGGGCTGAAGGCGGTCACCGGCTGCCAACGAGTGGGGTTGGTGGGCTACGAGGCCCCGCCGGATTTCACTATCATAGCCGCCGACCCGATGCTGCCGGGATATACGGCGGGCATGCGCCTCCCCCTGGCGGTGACGTCGGCGGCGGACGATGTGCTGGCGGGCCGGCCGCACTTGGTGCCGCTGGTGTCGACTGACACCAGCTTTGACCTCGACCGGGCGCTGGCGGTAGCCGGGTATCGGTCGGCGGTGACCTTTCCGCTGCGGGTCGGGGCGCAGATCGTCGGCGCGCTAAGCCTGCAGTGGATGCGCCCGAGCGGCTACCGCGATGTGAACCTATCGGCGGTGGCGCAAATTGCCGATGCGATTGCGCTGGCCTTCGAGAAGAACCGCTTGTTTGTCGAGACGCGCCGGCGGGCCGACGAGCTGGCGACGCTGGTGGAAGTCTCGGCCTCGCTGCGCGTGGCGCGCAACGCCCACGAGATGCTGCCGATCTTCCTGCGCAAGGCGTGCGCGGTGACGGGCGGCAATACCAGCGCGATTTTCATGGCGGAGCCGGCGACGGGCGACCTGGTGCTGCGAGCCAGCCACCCGCCGGAGCCGCGCCTGGCAGGCATGCGCCACCGGCTGGGCGAGGGCATTATGGGGCGGGTGGCGTTGACGGGCGAAATGCACATTGCGACCGACGTGCATACCGACCCGCACACGCAACTGGTTCACCCGGGGGCCATCGAATACTTGCAGAGCACGCACAGCGTGATGTCGATACCGCTGCGGACGCACGACGGCATCATCGGCGTGATGAACGTGGGCAGCAACCGCACGCAATCGTTTTCGGCCACCGAGATTCACTTACTGACGGCGATTGCCGAGGTGGCGGGGAATGCGCTGCAGCGGGCCAACCTGCTCGAAACGCTGGAGGAGCGGGTGAGCGTGCGCACGCGCGAGCTGGCGCGGGCCAATGAGCGCCTGAAGGAGCTGGACCGGCTCAAAGACCAGTTCATTTCGAATGTGTCACACGAGCTGCGTACCCCCCTGACCAACATCAAGCTGCACCTGGGGCTGCTGGAGAAGCGCGGCGCGGAAGTGCTGCCGCGCTATTTGCCCACGCTGCAACGGGAAACGGAGCGGCTGCGGCGGCTGATTGAAGACCTGTTGGACCTCTCGCGGCTCCAGGCGCAGATTGCGGCTCCGCGCCGGGCGTGGCACGGCATTGACGGCCTGATTGCGGAAGTGCTGGTGGTGCACAGCACGCGGGCCGAGGCGCGCGGCCTGGTGGTGGAGCATGTGCCCATGGCGACGACGCTGATTTTGTTCGTCGACCGAGGGCAGATCATTCAGGTCTTCACGAATTTGGTGGGGAACGCGGTGGCCTATACGCCGCCCGGCGGTAAGGTGCGGATAAACAGCCGGGCCGCCAACCACGGCGGGCGCGCCGGGCTGGAGATTTACTTTCACAACGACGGCAGCTTGATCCCGCCGGCCGACCTGCCACATTTGTTCGAGCGCTTTTATCGCGGGCGGACGGGCATTGACTCGGGCGAGGCCGGCACTGGGTTGGGCCTGGCGATCTGCAAAGAGATTGTCGAACAGCACGGCGGCGACATCGGCGTGGCGAGCACGGCCGACGCCGGCACGACCTTTACGGTATGGCTGCCGCAGGGCGAGGCCTAGACGTTCTGGGACCGTGGTTCGCGGGTCTGCGCGCCACCGGCGACGCGGTGGCGGACGTGCGGCGGTTTCTACGTGTGGCGGGGCGGCTCGACACGCTGCGGCATGTAAGCCGGGTGGCGGCCACCGGCCGGCGGCTGGCGCGGCGCTTAGGACTGCCGCTGGGGCCGGTCGATCTGGCGGCAACGGCGCACGACCTGGCGGCGGTGGTGCCCCTGCGCGAGATCGTGGCGACGGCCGAGGCGCTGGGCGTGCCGCTGACCGACGCCGACCGGGCGGTCCCGCAGGTGGTGCACGGGGCGGTGGCGGCGGCGGTGCTGCAACAGGGTTTGGGCGTGAGCGATGACGATGTGCTCAACGCCGTGACTTACCACTCCACGCTGCGGGCGGGCGCGTCCGACCTGGAAGCCCTGATCTTCATCGCCGACAAGCTGTCGTATGACCCGACGGCGACGGCGCTGGGGTACCACCCGGCGCTGTGGGCGGTGCGCGACATGGCGGCGCTGCCGGGCATGTGTTGGATTTACCTCGATTGGGCGGTGCGGGCCGGGCCAGCGCTAGGCTGGCGTTTGCACCCGCACTTGCTGGCCGCGTACGCGGCGCTTACTCCATCTCCAACTTCAACTTAACACGGCCGATGCCGATGACATCGCCCGGCATGACGGGTGAGGGGTCGTCGATGGCGGCGTCGTTGAGGCGCGTGCCGTTGCGGGAGGCCAGGTCTTCGAGCCACCACTGGCCGTCGCGCAGATGCAGCAGGGCGTGTTCGAGCGAGGCGGTGTCGTCGGGCAGGCTGGCGGTGTTGGTGGGCGCGCGGCCCAGCGAGGTAATGGGCAGCAACGGAAACTCCGCGCCGGCCGGAAGCTGCGGCAAGGCCGACTCGAGCACCAGCAGGCGGCCCAGGCGGCGGCCCCGCCCGGCGGCGCGCTGAGCGGCGGCGCGCACATCTTGCCACAGCATCCAGACCAGCAGCCCCAAGAAGCCATAGAGCAGCAGCGCCAGCACCACCCGCAGCACGAGCATCACTTGAGCCGGGTTCATGGGCGGCGGGGGGACGGCGGAAGATCGAGCGGCGTGGTGTGGCCGGGCTGCGGGCGGCTGCCTTTGGTGTCGCTGCGCGGGGCGGGCGCACCGGCGCTGTCTTCGCCGTAGATAATCGGCACGCCGCCGAGCGAGATCACATCGCCGGGGCGCAGCACGCATTCGACCACGCGCTGGCCGTTGACAAACGTGCCGCCCGTAGACCCCAGATCATAGACCATGTAGTGGCCGAAGCGCAGCCGCAACTGGGCGTGGGCGCGCGAGACGCGGGGATCATCGAGGATGATGTCGCTGTCGAAGCGGCGGCCGAGGTTGACGACCGGCAGGCTGAGGGTGATGGTGCGCTCCCCTTCAAGAATAAGGAAGGCGCGCGGCGGCGTTCGGCCATGGTTGACCGAAACAGGCGCCATAGTTTGCGTCTGGCTGGCGGCCGGCCGCGGCGGGTCGGCAGTGACGGTGACGGTGCGCGCCCGCTGGGCCGAATCCGCCTGGAGCACGACTTCGGGCGGCGCGGGCAGGGTCAGTTGGGTTTCGCGGGCCAGGCGCAGCAGCTCGCCGGCCAGCACCGAGCCCAGCGGCGGGGTGACGGCCAGCAGCGCGGCGGCGTCGGCAGGATGCAGGTGGACGACGTAGTGGGTGGCGGGCACGCCCAGGACAGTGGAGTCTTCCATGGCGCGGGCCAGGTGGAGCGCCACGTCACGCGGGTGGACGTCGCCGGCGAACAGGCGCGCAAACGTGCCTTCGACCAGCGCTTCCATGCGAGCCTCGAGACGCGAAAAACGGCCATGCATGCCTGCGATTATACCGCCCCTGACACTAAGCCAGGCTGAAGGCGTTAATGGCGTGCGCCTCCCGCAGGCCGGACTCGATGGCGCCCTGAATCCACGCGTGGGCCAGCGAGGCGTGCTCACCGGCGAAGCGGATGCGGCCCTCGGGCTGGATGATATCTTGGTACAGCAGGGTTTGCTGGCCGGGGTCGAACAGGGCAAACGCGCCGCCGGCAAATTCGTCGTCGTGCCACATTTTGGAGAAGCCGCACTCGAACTCGGCGCGGGCCTGGGGATGAATCTCGACCAGGTCGTCCAGCGCCTCGGTCAGGCGGTCTTCGGGCGAGAGCGAGCCCCAGCGCTGGGCGTCTTCGGACCAGGTGTAGCTGGCGAGGACGACGCCCCGGCCGGTCTCGCGGCCGTGGTCGGGGTAGTAGACCACGCGGATGGGCAGGTCGGTGGCGGTGCCGCCGCCAAAGATGCCGTCATCGTCTTCCCAGAAGCGCCGCCGGAACTGAAACCAAATCTTGGCCGAGGCGTCGTAGTGCAGTTGGCGGATGGCGCGCTGCTTGCCGCGCGAGAAGGGCTTGAGGATTTCGACGTGCCGCAGCACCGGGAAGGGAATGGTGACGATGGCGTAGTCGGCGCTGACGCTGAAGCGTCCGGCCGGCGTGGTGTAGTGGGCGGTGACCTGATTGGCGTCTTGATCGAGCGCGGTGACCTTGGCCCCAAAGCGCAGGTGCGGGCGCAGGGCGGGCAGGAAGGCGCGCGGCAGGTGGTCCATGCCGCCGGCGACCTGCACCATATCGGTGTAGTAGTTGCCGGCCTCCTCGCGGAAGAGTTCGAGGAAGGAGGCGTTCATCAGCGCTTCTTGATCGGCCAGCAGGCCGAACATCTCAATCGCGCCTTCGGACCAGCCGCAGCTTTCGAGGAACTCGCGGGTGGAGAACTGGTCATAGTCGCGCACCAGGCCGTCCCAGGCGGCCTCGCCCTCGGCGCGCAGCCGGGCCACGAGTGGGGCCAAGGCCGCCTCCCACAACTGGCCGTGGGTGCGGCCGGCCTCGTGCGGGTGGACGGTGTAGCCCAGGCGGGCCGGGTCGGTGGTGGCGTCGGCAATGCGGTGGCGCTGGCTGTTGAGGTAGTAGAAACACTGGTTGTTGCTCATGGTGAAGGGCAACAGGGGCACGTTGAAGTGCTCCAGGTAGCCCATGGTGAGCGAGTGTGTGCGGGGGATGCGCATGGCCCCGGCCTCGGCGTGCAGGCCGTCGCTGAAGGGCTCGCGCAGGGTGCACACGCGCCCACCCACGCGGTGCTGGGCCTCGAGCACGATGGGGCGATGCCCGGCGCGCAGCAGTTCGTAGGCAGCGGTGAGGCCCGCCATACCAGCCCCGAGCACCAGCACCGTTTTTGGCGTGGTGGCCTTGGGCAGACCGGACCGAATCAATTTGAGGTAGTCGGCAGTAGCAAGCGGCATGGGCAACGCCCTCAGTTGACCGGCGGCGACAGGCGCTGCCCGGCCGCTGCGCCAATGAAGGCCAGCGCCCGGAAGGCGGCGTCGCGCACGGGCAGGCTATCGTCGCGCAGCAGCGGGTATAGCTCGCGCGAAGCGGCCGGGTCGCCCAGGCGGCCAAGCGCGCCGGCCGCAGCCCGCTTGGTCACTTCGTCGCCTTGCGTGGCGGCGCGGTTGAGCACATCGATGGCGCCCCGGCCGGGCGGCACGCCCAGCCCTTGTGAGGCGGCCCAGCCGACCAGCCAACCCTGCGCCTCGGGCGCGAGC
>JAYUUW010000218.1:0-2890 GCA_043754665.1 Anaerolineales bacterium
CACCTTCCAAACCCCGGCCGAGTTGCTCGATGTGGGCTCGGCCCCCAGCAAGGGCGGCAACCCGGACCACCTCAATTCGCCGCAAGAGTTCGACAACGCCAAGCTGAAAGCCGAGCAGCACCTTCTGAGCCACGTGCGCCCGGCGCGGCAGGCCATCTGGCTGGCGGCGGCGGAGGCCGCCAAAATCGCCAAGAACGAGGATAAGCTCTTCACGCAGACGACGGCCAAGGCGGCGGCCAAGATTGAGGTGAGCCTGCTGGCCTACGAAAAGCGGCTGCGCGAGATCAAGCTGAACGACTTCGACACCCGCAAGCTGGAGAAGATGGAAACGGCGCGGCAGGTGCTGGAGATTTACGAGGTCAGCCTCCTGAGCGCGCTGAGCAACGGCGACAAGTTCATCCAAAAAGTGCGCGAGACGCCGACGGCGGCGGTCTTCAACGACGGCATCGGCGGGGCGTGCCGCAAGCTGACGCAGGTGATCGGCAACGTCAACAAGATCAAGTCGCAGGGGGCGCAGCTCGCCAAAGAGCAGCCGACGGCGCTGTTCGAGGAACTGCCGCCGTGGGCCGACAAGGGCGTGCGGCTGCCCAAAGAGGCCACGCGCGAGGCAGTGCTGGAGGCGGTGAATAAGTACGCGCGCATCGTGGGCGACATTCGCAACTGGAGGGTGTAGGGCGGCGGCGAGCGCCACAAATAAAACACCGGCCGCGCTCTCGTCGCGGCCGGTGTATTTGATTCGACGCGACGGTGGGCGGCAGAGACAAGGTGGCTTGGCGCTCGGTGGGGGCGCGGGGGAGGCTCAACGTCGGGCGGCCGGCTCATCGCACGGTGAGGCCTTGAGACAAACTATCTGACCCTGTACGAAAAACGCAGTACTTCGGGCCGGCGGGGCCGGCCCTCGTAGTGCGTTTTTCGTCTACACTATTAGCGCGGCTGCAACTAACCGGCTACCTCGATGAAGTACGCCGATCGATTGGTAGCGAGCAGCGGGGCTGCGCGAAGGCCAGCGGAGGGGTGATGGCATACGTCAAATGGGAAACCGCTCGCGTGGCAACGTAAAACACACCGGCCGCGCATAGAGCGCGGCCGGTGTGTTGATTCAGCGGGGCCAGGCGGGCGGTTACTTCTTCTTGAGCAGGGCCTGGTGGCCGGCCAGGACCTTAGCATAAGCGGCCTTGGCCTTAGCGTAATCGGGGGCCTTGGCCTTGAGCAGTGTGGCGGCCTCTTTCAGGTCCTTGGCAATCGCGGCCAGACTGACCTTGATGGTCGGGTCTTTCAGCTCGGTGCTGCGCAGGCCCTTCTGCAAATTGGTGGACAGGGCGCGCATGTTGGCCTCGATGGTCACCACGCGCTTGTAGCCGGCATCGGCGTTCTTCCACACGCCGTCGTAGTTCTTCATCTCAAGCGCAGTCTTGGGCCAGGCCTTACGGTCCACCAGGCCTTGTAGGGTTTTGGCGTTCTGCGTAATGGAATCGGGCTTGGGCGCCAGGCTGGCCGGCTTCGTCAGGTTGACCAACTGCGCCGCCACGGCGGCCACGCCGTCGCTGGCGATTTTCTGAGCCTCGGCGAGGGGGCGCGCGCCGGTGGCGCCGGCCTTGATGTCGCGCTTCAGGCTGGCCTTGTTGATGATCAGCGCCAGGCTCTCGGCCTCTTTGTGCCAGGACTTGATTTTCTCCTGCGAGGTGCTGACATCCTTCTGGTCGTTGATGACCCGGTTACGGCGGGTCATGAAGTCGGAGGTGTACTCATCGGGGAACTTGGGCTTGCCCGACGCTTGCGCCCACGGGTTGGCGCGGTAGGTCTTCCAAGCATCACCGTAGTCATGGGCATCGGTGGTGACCTGGTTGGCCCGGAGGCCGATCTGCTTGGCGAAGAACGTCAACTGCGGCGGCAATTCGAGCAATTTGGGGTTCTTCTTGAATTTGGCCGTGGTCAGCTTGGCGTCCTTTAGGAGCTTCTCCGCTTCGTTGGTCCACTTGGCGACGTTGGCCAGGTGCGTGGAGAAGTAGCCCTCAATCACGCCCATGTCGGTGTCAAGCCGCCGGGCGATCTGGTCGCCCAGATTCTTCATCTCGCCTTGGATCCGGAGCCGGTTGCCGGCCACAGTTTCCGTTTTAAGTTCTTCGGCCTTCTCGGCCCAATCCTCAATCAAATCCGAGACGGCCGCGGTGCTGACAGTTGCGTAAGCCATGGTGGTTCTCCTGTTCGCTAAACGATGGTGGCAATTAGTTGCGTTAGCCTAACTGTAATTTTGTTCAGCCGCCGCGTCAACGGACAAGCACGCGGCGCGGCTGACGGCTGGCTGACGCCGGCGCGCCTAGCCGGCCGCCAACTCACGCTTCAAACGCCGAACGGCGGCCTCGATCTCGGCGACCTTGGCCAGCACTTCGGCGCCGTCGGCCACGCCCTGCATGTAACCATCACCGGCCTTGTCGAGCCAATCGCGGTTATACAGAGCCAGGTAGTCGGGCTGACGCGCCAGCACCACGCCCACCCCGCGCACGCCGTTGTGCAGCCCGGCCTTGTAGACTTCTAGGGTCGGCGTCTTTTTCACGGTGGGCAGATGCTTGACCAGGTCTTTGAGGGCGGCTTTGACATATAGCAGCGTGGTGGCTTGCAGGCGCTGGATGTCGGCCTCAAGTTGGTCGTAATCGCCCTCGGCCGCGTCTTCCACGGCTTTGTCGAGCACATCGCAGGCGGCCACCATGACGACCTTGACATGCCGCACCGAGCTATCGGGCACCACGCTGCTGCGGTCCCACTTGGCGCCCAGGTCGACACAGTGCTTGCGCACCGTGGCAATTTCCTGGCGCAGCTTGTCGAGTTGGGGCTGGTTGTACTTGCCGGCCAGGATGCGGGCCTCGAGTTGGGCCGCGGTCTTGGGAGATCG
>JAYUUW010000219.1:0-5766 GCA_043754665.1 Anaerolineales bacterium
CTAATGCCGTCACCCAACCGCCAGCCTTCGCGCCGCCTCGCGTAGGGGCGTTCGCCTGTCCCGAACGCTCTTGTCGGGGCGAGAACGCCCGGCGCGCGCCGCCAACCAAACGGCGTACTTCAATTCAGAATCGGCTCCATAGCTGTAATGAAAAACACCGCCGCTGACCATGTGGTCGGCGGCGGTGTTTTGTGTGGTAGTAGGGGCACATCTGCGCGGCTGCTTGCTTACCCTCTTCCCCCATACGCCGCCAATATCCGGTCCAGCTCCTCATTCACGGCCGCGTCGATCCAGCGGCGCTGCGGGTCGGCCTCGTACCAGGCCAGCGTGCGCCGCATGCCTTCGCGGAACGGGATCGTGGCCTGAAACCCCGGCACGAACGTCTTGATCTTACTGTTGTCGAAGATCACGCTCCAGGTCTTGTCGCCGATCAGCCCCGCGCCCATCTCCGGCGCTTGCGCCAAGATAAAGTCCGACGGAATGTGCACCAGCTTGGCCTCCACCCCCACCGCGTCGGCGATGGTCTGGTAAATCTGGTTCCACGTCAGCACCTCGTCCGACGTAATGTGGAAGGCATGGCCGATGGCTTGGGTGTGGCCCAGCAGCCCCACGAACCCCTTGGCAAAATCCTCGGCGTGCGTCAGCACCCACAGTGACGCGCCGTCGCCGTGCACGATCAGCGGCCGGCCGGTCTTGATCCGGTCGATCAGGGTGTAGCTATTGGACCCGCCGGTGGTGACCGGCCAGGTGTTGTCGTAGGTGTGCGACGGGCGCACAATGGTGACCGGAAAACCGTCGTCGCGCCAGGCCTGCAGCAGCCGTTCCTCGCACGCGATCTTGTTGCGCGAATACTGCCAGGCCGGGTTGTACAACGGAGTGCTCTCGGTGATGATCGGGTGGCTCGGCGGCTTCTGGTAGGCCGAGGCCGAACTGATGAAGATAAATTGCTTGGTCCGCCCCGCGAATAGCGCCAAATCGCGCTCGATGTCGGCCACCGTGAACGCGATCCAATCCACCACCACGTCAAAACTCTGCCCGGCCAGCGCCGCGCGCGCCTGGTCGGGCTGGTGGATGTCGGCCACAATCGTCTGTACGCCCTCCATCGCCGTGCCGCGCTTGCCCCGGTTAAGGTGATACAGCTCGATGCCCCGCGCCACCGCCAGCCGGCTCACCGCCGTGCTGATCAATCCCGTCCCGCCGATAAATAGCACTTTCATCGTTGCCTACTCCTGGCGCGTGTGCGCCGCCCTATCGCCTACCACGTCTGTGCCACGTGCCCGGCCACGCGAAACGCCAGCGCCATGATCGTCAGCACCGGGTTGAAACCACCGTTGGTCACGTTCAGCGAGCCATCGGCCACCAGCAGGTTGTCGTGGCCGTGCACGCGCCCCCACGCGTCAGTCACCGAGGTCGCCGGGTCGTCGCCCATGCGGGCCGTGCCGGCCTGGTGCTGCCCAGCGCTCAGCTTCCGGCTGGGCATCTTGCCCCACACCCGCTCGGCCCCGGCCGCTTGCAGCCACTCCGTCTCGCGCGCCACCATGAATTCAGCCGTGCGCAGCGTCTCCGGGTGCATCGCGCCCGACAGCCGCGCCACCGGTCGGCCCCAGCGGTCGCGCACGATCTGGTCCAGCGTCACCCGCGCCTCCGGGTTGGGAATTTCCTGCACCGGGCCGGTCACGCGCATCGTGTGCCGATAGTTCTCGCGCATGAAGCGCTTGGCCTCCGCCCCCCAGCGCGGGAGGTCGGGCGGCAGCGAGTGCTGCCAGAAGCGGATTGGGGTTTCGATCAGGTCATCCGTCATCATGGCCCCGCCCACAATGCCCGCGTTGCCGTGGTTGAATTCTACCGTCACGGTCGACATGCTCGGCCCCAGCCCGTCGTACACCGGCTCGGGCATCACGGCGATCGCCATCGGGTAGGTGTGGCCTTGCAGGTGACGGCCCACCTGGTCGTAGTCGTTGCCCAGGCCGTGCGGGTGGTGCGCGTTAGCCGAGAGCAGCAGCAGTCGTGCCGTCTCAATCGCGCCGCCCGCGCAGATGACGACCTCGGCCGTCGCCGATTGCAGCGTGCCGGCCGGGTCAAAGTAGCTCACGCCCGTCACATGCCCCGCCGCGTCGGTAGTGATCTTGTCCACCACGCATTCGGTCAGCAATTCGCACCGGCCGCTCGCTACCGCCCGCGCAATCATCGTGTTGTGCGTGCCGTTCTTGGCGTCCACCGGGCACGGTACGCCGATGCAGTACTGGCACTGAATGCACGCCGCCCGCCCGCCATACGGCGCGGTGTTAATCAGCGCCGAGATGCCGAACGCATCCCACCCCAGCTTGGCCGCGCCCGCCCGCAGCAGTGCGCCTTGCGGGCTGATGCGCAGCGGCGGCAGCGGGTAGCCCTTGGCGCGCGGCCAGTGGCGCGCCGACCCGGCGCTGTCGCCCGCCACACCCACTTGCCACTCAGCCCGCTCGTAGTCGGGCGCTAAATCGGCGTAGCTGATGGGCCAATCGGCCAGCGAGCTGCCGGCCGGCACGCCGTACACGCTGGCCATGCGAAAATCGTCGGGCAAGAAGCGCCAGGCCATGCCGCCATACACCCGCGTGCCGCTGCCGACCACGGCGGCGTTGTTCTGGTAGCTGCCTTCGAACGGCCGCACAATATGTTCGCGACCGTCCAGGTCCACCGCCACGCGCGGGTTGCCCTCCAGCGCCGGCCCGGCGTTGTGGCCGTAGCGCGCAAAGCGCTGGTTGCGCAGGTGGTCATATGGCGCGGTCTCCGGGGCCATGTGCCCGCCGCGCTCGATCAGCAGCACGCGCTTGCCGGCCTCGGCCAGCACGCCCGCCGCCACGCCGCCGCCCGCGCCCGCGCCGACCACGATCACATCGTAGTGGGTCATTCTGCCCGGCTCCCTGCCACGCCCGGCACGAAGCCAATCATCTGCCATGCGGCTTGGTTGCGGTTGCCGCCGTTGCCGGGGTCGGCGTAATAGCCCTCGCTCACATGCTGCACCACCTCGGCAAAGAACTGCGCCGGGTCCAGCGGCCAGCGGTGCACCACCTGCCCGGCCTCCACCTGCCGCAGCAGCGCGTCTTGCGCCTCGGCCGCTAGCGCTGTGAAGCTGGTCTGTGTGCGCGCCTGGGCCTCGGCCTCCAGCGCCTCCAGCCCCGCCTGATACACCGGCCCGAAGTCGCGCAGATCACCGGCGAACTGCTTGGCCAAGTAGTCGGCCACGCCCGCGTCCCACGCGCCCGCGTCTTGGTCCGGCGGGATGATGCGGTCCATTAGGCTATGCAGCGTCTCAAGTTGGGCAGGGGGCAGCATGGCAACACTCAATTCTGGCGCGGGGCGTCAGCCGGGTAGGGTGGTTGGCGCGGATTATAGCATTGGCCCGCAGTCAGCCCAGCCTTAAACGCAACGCGGCCCAAACTGGGCCGCGTTGAAACAAAAGTCGACGGGGAGGCTGGGTGGCGCCGCCGCCGCGCCTAGTCCAGCGCCAAAATGAACTTCCGCAGCTCGTAGCTCTTCGACAGGTCGTTCCAGGTCACCGTCGGCGCGCGCTCGATCCGCAGCCCGTCCAGCGCCAGCAGCCGCTTCAAAAAGATATCCGTCTCCTGAATGGCGATGTAGGAGCCGGGGCAGCGGTGGTGGCCATCGCCGAAGCTCAGCAGCGGCGCGGTGGCGCGCTCGGCGTGCAGCTCGCGGCCGGGGCAGATCGCCAGTGGGTCTGCGCCCACCACGCTCTCGTCGGCGTTGGTGGCGTACACGTGCATGTCGATCAAATCGCCCGCCGGGATCGTCACGGTCTGCCCGTCGCTCTCCACTAGCAGTTCGGCCGTCGTGCGCCGGTAGAGGTGCGCCACCACCGGCTCCAGCCGCAGCATCTCGCTCAGCATGGCGTGCCGCTCGGCCTCCTCGGCCGCCAGGTAGCGCGCCCGCAGCTCCGGCTGCTCCATGAAATGCCACGCGCACACGCTGATGAACTCGCGCGTCGTCACCATGCCGGCCGCGCCGTAGGTCACACACTCAATCAAGATCGCGCTGTCGCTGTAGCCCTGCTCGATCAGGTACGAGATCACATCGGCCTGCGGATTTTTCCGGCGCGCCTTAATTGCCGGCTGCACATCAAAGAAGAAGAAGGCGAACATGCGCACGTTGTTGTTGATCAGCGCGGCCAGCGCGCGCGGGCTCCAGCCCAGCACGCCAATGTCGCCCGAAAAGAACGCGTCCAGCCGGCGGTCGATGCCGGGGCGGCGGCTGCTGGTCAGCCCGACCACCTCGCTCGCCACCCGCACCGCCATCCGCATGCTCACCTGGCTCAGGTCGGCCCGGCCCTTGGCCTTGAAATCGGCGATCAGTTCGTCCGTCAGCGTTTCCATCAGTGCGCGGTAGTTGGCGCTCGTGGCCGTCGGCGTGAAGAACCGCGCCGTCTGCTTGCGCTGCTGCAAGTGCGCTTTGCCTTCCTGGTACAGCACCGGCCGGGCCTGGCTGCCTGGCATCTTCTCCATCAACTCGGCATTGAACCCGGCCTGGCTAGTGTCGGCGCCGCGCAGCACCTGCCGCGCCTCCTCGAAGCCGCGCACATGCCACACGCCCGCCGCGTCGCGTTCCACCGCCGGCCCCGGCCGCTCCACGTCGCGGGCCGTCTTCTGGCGCGAATAGGCGCTGTGGTCGACCGGGCAGCGCGCCGGTTCAGTGGCCACGGGAGCGGCCTCATTCTTGACGGTTACGGTCATTGTGGGTCACCTTATACTTGTCGAGTTATGAGCTATAGTATATCATAACGTTACTTGACCCAGAATGTGAGCTTGATGTGAAAACCACCGCCTCGCTTGAAAAGAAAGACCGCCGCATCCAGCGCACCGAAGACGCGCTGGCGTGGGCCGTCATCGCCCTCTCGCTCGAGCACGGCTACGCCGCCCTCACCATCCGCGATATCGCCGCGCGCGCCGGCATCGGCTACGCCACCTTCTTCCGCCACTTCCCCGACAAAGAATCGCTCCTGCTCAACGTGCTGGAGGTCTTTGTCGAGGAGCTCATGGCGCTGCTCCAGCGCCGCGCCCCGGCCGGTGCGCCCGCCGGCAGCGGGGCAGTGGTCTTTCAATACATTCAAGCCCACCACGACCTGTGCCGCGTGCTCCTCAACAGCCAGGGCTCGGCCTCGCTCGTGCGCCACATTCATGCCACCAGTGTGGCGGCCACGCTCCAGCAGTACCGGCCGCGCCCCGGCAGCCCCGTGCCGCCCGAAGTCGCCGCCCATCACCTCGTCGCCGCCTCCATCGCCCTCATCCAATGGTGGCTCGACAACGACATGCCCTACCCGCCCGCGCGCATGGGCGCCATCTACGAAGCCCTGGTCATCGCCCCCACCCACGCCCTCGCCTTCCAGCCGCCCGCCGTCGCCGCCGGGCGCTAGTTTCGGCATCACCTGACCCTCAAGCGGTTTCCGGGCGCATGTACGGCATCAAGTGTGATTCGCCCTGCGCCGGACTAAGGAGTTTTCAAATAGGAACTTGACAATCAGCGGCGACAGAATTAGCTGGTTAGTCGCAGCCGTCCTCATAGAGCCGACGAAAAAACGCAGCACTTCGGGCCGGCCTCGCCGGCCCTTGTGCTGCGTTTTTCGTCGGCTCTATAACTACGGCTGCGACAGACGGACGCCGGAACCTGATGCACTATAGCGGTTGCTGAATTGATTTACGCCGATCCGTTGGTAGCGGACGCTGGGCGCAAAATCCCCCGCACAAACCGCGGGGGCAGGCTTGCGCCCCTACGCTA
>JAYUUW010000220.1:0-5534 GCA_043754665.1 Anaerolineales bacterium
CGACGCCGACCGCTTACGAGCTCTTGTCGCCCTTATCGGCCATGCTGCCGAGGTTGCCCACGAAGCCGGAGATGAGGTTCGTGAACTCCAGCGGGAAGATGAACTTGGTGGCCGGGGTGGCGCCCAGGGCCTTGAGGGTCTCGAAGTACTGCAAGGTCATGGTCTTGGTGTCGACGCCTTGGGCGGCCTGGTAAATCTGCTGCAGGGCGGCGGCGAAGCCTTCGGCGCGCAGGAGCTGCGACTGCTTGTCGCCTTCGGCCTTGAGGATGTTCGACTGGCGCTCGCCTTCGGCCGAGAGGATGGCCGACTGGCGCTGGCCTTCAGCGCGGTTGATGGCCGCTTCCTTATCACCGGTTGATTCGGTGACCAGGGCGCGGCGGGTGCGCTCGGCCGACATCTGGCGGTTCATGGCGTCTTGCACGTCGCGGGGCGGGATGATCTCGCGGATTTCGACGTTGGTGACTTTGACACCCCAGCGCTCGGTGACTTCGTCGAGCTTGACGCGCAGGGTCTGGTTGATGTGCTCCCGCTGCGAGAGCACATCGTCGAGCGCGATGCCGCCGATGACCGAGCGCAGGGTGGTGGTGGCCATGCCTTGCGCGGCCAACTCGAAGTTGCCCACGCCCACCACGGTCAGGGTGGCGTCGACGACTTTGTAGTACCACAGGAAGTCGATCGAGATGGGGGCGTTGTCCTTGGTGATGGAGGTCTGGTGCGGAATTTCGCGCACCTGCTCGCGCAGATCGACCGAGCGGGCGCTGTCGATGCCGGGCAGCAGCAGCACCAGGCCGGGGCCTTTTTGGCCCATGATGCGGCCGAGGCGCAGCACCACCAGGCGCTGATATTCCGGCACGACGCGTACCGAGGTGACGACCAGGATCAGCGCGCCCAGCAGCACCACGCCCAGGATGCAGGCGATGCCGCCGAATGCGAAGATGCCTGAATCTTGAAAAATCCCGAAGACTGGCATACGTTCTTCTCCTTAATAATGACCGGCGCAAGCCGGGCGCAGATGCGCCACTCTCATTGTAAGCCTAGTTGGCGAAGTCAGCCTAGTTGATTAATCCTACTTGACCGGTGGGGCGGCCGGGACGACCGCCGCCACGGCCACCTTGAGCGTCAGGCCGCGCCGCTCCATCACCACCACATCGGTGTTGGGGGGGATGGGGGCCTCGGCGGTGGCGCTCCAGTCTTCACCGCCCACATAGACAGTGCCTTCGCGCGCCACGGGGGTGCGGGTGACGCCGCGCGCGCCGATGAGCCGGTGCAGGTCTTGCATGACGGGCGTGCGCTGGGCGGCCAGCCCCTTGGTGATGAGGAAGCCGAACAGCAGCGAGGTGACCAGCGGCACGCTGATCACCGTGAGCCACGAAATGCGAGCGCTGGAAGGATCGCTGACGCGGAAGAGGAAGAGCGCGCCCAGCGCCATGGCGAACGCGCCGATGAGCAGCAGCACGCCGTGGGCATGGACCTTGAGCTCGACCACGAACAGCACGATGGACAAAGCGATGAAGAGCAGGCCAAACAGGTTGACCGGCGCGCCCAGCAGGCCGACGGCCGCCAGCGAGAGGCACAGCACGGCACCGATTTCGGGCAGGCCGGTGCCGGGCACGAAGGCCGAGAACACGGCCGACCACAGGCCGACGACCAGCAGCAGGAAGATGATGTTGGGGTCGGTGAGCAATTGATAGATCAGCGTGGCAAATTCGGAGAGTCCCATGGCGTTACCCTTTCTGTTTACCCTTTCAAGAAGGTATGGGTATCGGCTTTGGCCTGCACCAGGGCAATGATCTCGGCGATCTCGGCGTCAGCGGGTGCTTGCCGCCGGGCTTCTTCTAAAGCGCGCAGGCTGCGCGCAAAGCGCTTGATCTGGGCGTACCCAATGCCCAAATGCTTGTAGTACACCGGCGTTTGCGGCGCGAGCCCCACGGCTTTGCGCCACTGGGCCACCGCCTGGGCCCACAGGCCGAGCCGGCGGTAGTGATGCCCGCGCTTGTAAAAGTCGAGCGCGGAGCGGGCGGCCGGGTCGGGCCGGACCAAGAGGCGCTCCTGGTTGACGGCGAACTCGTTGCTGACGCCGAACAGCAGCACGGTGGTGGTGAGCGCCAGCAGCAGGTTGGCCAGGGCCGCGCCCACCCCCAGGTAGCCGGTAATGAGCAAGTACAGCCCGACCAGCAAGTCGACCAGCAGGGCCACCAGCGCACCGTAGTAGGCCAGGCTCCAGCGTTCGCGCAGACCGAACAGCGCGGCCAGCAGCAGCCCCACGCGCACGGCCAAAATCTGAAGTAATAACCAGGCGACGGGCGGGGTGAGGGCCAGGTAGTTGCCCAAGAACAGCGCCAGCCCGAAGACTGTTTGCAGGCCGCCCAGCGCCGGAGCCTGCTGGGGGTTCTGCTGCACGGCCAGCGCCAACAGCGGCGCGGCCAGTTCCACCAACCCCACGCCCAGGTTCACGCCCACCAGCAGCAGCACCAACTGCATGGCCCCGGCCCCGCCGCTGCGAGCCACGCGCACAAACAGCCCGCCCTGGCAGTGCGGGCAGCGGACGGCTTCGGGGTCGGTGGGCCGGCCGCAGTATGGGCATTGGTAAGGATCGTCCAGGCCGTCGTCGGCTTCGAGCGGCGTGGCGGGCAGCAGGTTGGCCCAACTGGGCTGGCGCGCCTGCTCGGCTAACTGCTCCTGCCGCAGCGCGAGCAGGGCGGCCTGGGCTTCGGCGTGGTCCGGGTTGAGCCGCACCACTTGCTCGAGGGCGCGCAGGTGCTCGTGCGGGCCGTCGGCGGCGTGCGCCAGCCCCCACCAGGCGGCCGCGTTGTCGCGGTCGGCCTGCACCACGGCCAGCAGCAGGTCACGGGCGCGCACCCGATTGCCAGCTTGGAGGGCGTCCAGGCCGTCTTTCAGGCGGCGCTGGGTGGTGGTTTGATCTGCACTCATTGTAGGCTAAAACCGCTGGTGATAGGCGTAAATTGCCGGACAACTGGCCGACATCGGCGAGGGCGGCCGACAGCGGCCGAGCTGAACGGGATTATACTCCGGAACATTCGGCGGCGGCGGCGGCTGGACCGCCGGCGCGGCCCAATGTCAGCTAATGTCATGGACGGTGATCTAACCTATGGCCCCTTGGATTCTAGCGCTTTCGTACTGGTTACACATGATTGCCACGATTGTGTGGGTGGGCGGGCTGGCGCTGATGGCGCTGGTGGTGTGGCCGGGGGCGCGGGCGGTGCTGGGCCCCGGCCCGGTGCTGGCGACGCTGATCCGGCGCTTGCAGCAGCGCTTTAGCCTGATGGCGTGGGCCAGCCTGGCGGTGCTGACGGCCACCGGGCTGACGCAGATGGCGGCGAACCCGAACTACACGGGGGTGCTGCAAATTGATAACCCGTGGTCGGTGGCAATCTTGGTGAAGCACCTGGCGATCGGCGGGATGATTCTGATCGGTGTGTATATGCAGATGACGCTGCAGCCGGCGCTGGCGCGGCTGGCGCTGCTGGAGGCGCGCGGCCACGCGGCCCCAGAGGCGGAGACGCTGCGGCGGCGGGAGCTGAACCTGACGCGGCTGAACTTGGTGTGCGGGGTGCTGGTATTGGGGTTCACGGCGGTGGCGCGGGTGCTGTAGAACAGAGAATAAAGAAAGAGAAAGAGAAAAAGGTGGGGCGAGGGCTGCGCGGGGCAGGCAGGTGAGGGGACGCAAAGGGTATAAAGGGTCTGAAGGGTATAGGGGGCGGGTAGGGGCGAGGGCTGCGCGGGGCGGCCGGGGGAGTGTCACGTTGACCACTTGAGCGCGGGAGGGTGTCACGGGTGTCACCTTGACCACTTGAGCTTGGCGAAACGTCACTCATGTCACCTTGACATAAGCGCGGGGCAACGCGGCCGAGGGGGGCGCTCATGCGTTCCGCAGACAGGTGTTCGGGGCGGCGGGCGTTCATAGAAACAGTGTGCGGAGTAATTGTTCTACTTGCAAGCGTGACAACCAAAGTCAAAGTGTCAGGCGATACATTTTTAGGACCCCCCTGCCCGCCTGGCCGGTGGGTGGCACAGACGAGGACGGCGGGCATTGCGATGGCATGACAGAGTGACAGGTAAGGCGGTTGGTCGCCCTCATCCCCGGCCCATCCCGCGCTGAGTACAGCGTGGCGGGGAAGGATGCCTTCGTGAATGGGCAGCGGCATCAAGCGCCGGTGGGTGGCACAGACGAGGACGACGCGCATTACGATGGCACGACAGATGGAAATGTAAAGCGGTTGGTCGCCCTCATCCCCGGCCCATCTCGCGCTGAGTACAGCGTGGCGGAGAAGGGTGCCTGCGTGATGGGGCAGCGGCAGCAAGCGCAGGGGTGGTCCGAGCATAAGCAGGCAGAGGCATGGTCACCAGCGCCCAATTGGAAATGCGCGACCGCTGGGCCGGGCGGGTGGCACAGTTGTTCGGGCGGCGGTGCGCCGAAAAGGGGCAACTCCAACCGCGCGCCAACCGGGCTGACACCGAATAGGCTTATTTTCCCCTAGAAAATATGTGCTTGACTGGAACGGACGTTCGGTATAAGATCATGCCTATATTCGGGTACGCTGGAGGTAGAGATGGCAAAAGGCAAGTTATCTGATCGCCAACAAGACATGATCACCTTTATCGGTAAGTTCACCGGCGATAAGGGTTATCCGCCCACCATTCGACAGATCGGCGAGGCGGTCCATATCTCGTCTACCTCGGTCGTGAACTACAATCTCAACAAGCTGGAGCGCGAGGGGTTCATCCTGCGCGACCTGAAGGTCTCGCGCGGGGTGCGCCTGGCCGACAACACGCGCCGCACCGGGCGGGCCGACCGCGCCGAGCGCATCACCATCCCGCTGGCCGGCTACATCTTCGCCAGCGAGCCGGTCTTGGTGGGCGACACGGCCCAGACGGCCGGCGACGAAGTGATTGAGCTGACGCGCGACCTGATCAGCGACGAGGGCGACCTGTTCGCGCTGAAGGTCAAGGGCAACTCGATGATCGACGCGATGGTGAGCGACGGCGACATTGTGGTGATGAAGAAGGTCGACCGCGCCCGCAATGGTGAGATGGTGGCCGTGTGGCTGAACGACCGGGGCGAGACGACCCTGAAGCACTTCTACCTGGAGAACGGCCGGGTCCGGCTCCAGCCCGCCAACCCGACCATGCAGCCGATCTACGTGGACCCGGCGAAGGTGCAGGTGCAGGGCAAGGTGATGTTGGTGCTGCGCCAACTGAACTAGGCGCGCCCCCTGCTCCGCTGGCAGCGAACTCCCGCCGCCCCTGAGACGAAGATGGTCTCAGGGGCGGCTTTTTTGTTTGCCAGTGGCAACGGATCGCTTCGCGCGAACCGCTACGCGTGTAACGGATGCTTGATGTGATAGCGAGCGCCAACGGTTAGGGGCGTGCGACGAGGGCGAGGGGGGAAGCTCAACGTCCAGAGGCCGGCTCATCGCACGGTGGAATAATGAGACAACGTATCTGATTCTAGTTTCCGCTAAAAAGTAGAAGCATCGGGGCCCATTTGGTAAAGTTCGTTTGCGGACAAACAA
>JAYUUW010000221.1:0-6912 GCA_043754665.1 Anaerolineales bacterium
AGCCTCCTCCGAGGCTGGGCCGGCCGCACCTCAGGACTGGCCCGATCGACACCGCATCGCCACCGTCCGATTCCCTCTCGTTTGCCGCCGAAGCTGGGCCGCTCGTGCCACTGGCGCCTTGCTTGTCCCCCGCCACGCCCGACCGGTTCTCAGTCCAACTTATCCGTTCCTGGGCAGTCCTTGTATTGGAGCCGAACCATGGATGTAAAAATGCAGCGGCAAGCGACGCTGGCCGAACCCGACGCTAAATGGTATCAGCGGCTGCGGCTGTGGGGCCACAAAAACCGCACCACCATCATCGCCTATTCCTTTTTGGGGCCGATGGTGGTGTATTTCGTTATCATGACCTTTGTGCCGCTGCTGTTCCTGGTGGGCATGAGCCTCACCGAGTGGAACATCATCTCGCCGCCCAAATGGGTCGGGCTGGACAACCTGCTCTTTATTTTTTCCGATTTTCAAAACTGGTTCTATCTGCGGGTCATTGGGCGCACCATTCTGTATGCGGTCGCCATTTTGAGCCTCAACATCGTCGGCGGCTTTTTCGTCGCGCTGATGTTGAACCAGAACCTGCGCTTCAAGGGCGTGTTCCGCACCATGTGGTACCTGCCCACGGTCTTCTCCGGCGCGGTGGTGGCGCTGCTGCTGCGCATTTACCTGGCCGGCTCGTCGCAGGGCGTGCTCAACATGCTGATCGGCCGGCTGGGCATTGAGCCGATCGGCTGGGTGCAAAGCCCGTTCTGGATGCCGATTATCGGCGTGCTGTTTGTGGTCTGGCAGGGCATTGGCGGGCCGGTGATCTTCTTCCTGGCCGGGCTGCAAGGCATTGACAAGAACTTATACGACGCCGCCAAGATCGACGGCGCCAACGACCTGCAATTGCTGCGCTATATCACCATCCCGCAGATGGTGCCGGTGCTGCTGTTCATTTCGGTGACCGGCATGATCGGCTCGATGCAGATGTGGGAAGTGCCCAAGATCATCAGCGCCGGCGGCCCGAACGAGCTGACCTACACCCTGGTGTACAGCATTCAGCAAGATGCGTTTGGCGCCCTGGAATTCGGCAAGGGCACGGCGCAGTCGCTGGTGCTATTCCTGATGTTGTTGGTGTTTATCGGCTGGCAGCTCAACGAGTACCGTAAGCAGTACGGTGTCTAACCCAGGCAGGCAGGAGCGAAGACAATGAAAGAACGCGCGGTCATCACCAAGACGCTGAGCTACATCTTCCTGATTATTTCCAGCTTCATCATGATCTACCCGGTGCTGTTCATGGCGCTGGGCACGTTTACGACCAACCGGCGCTTCTTGGAGGCACAGTTTCTGCCCATTCCCAATACCCTGAACCTTGAACTATTCAAGCGGGCGCTGGGGGCCGGCGTCGGGCAAGCCTATCTGTTCACCCTGGTCCGGGTGGCGTTCTACACGGTGGTAACCCTGGTGGTCGGCCTGATCGGCGGCTACATCTTCTCCAAGATGAAGTTCCCTGGTAAAAACAAGATTTTCCTGCTGTTCTTGTCTGGCATGGTCATGCCCGGCATCCTGATGTTGGTGCCGTCGTTCCTGATGATGGCCTGGTGGCCGTTGGCGGGTGGTAACGACATCTTCGGCCAGGGCGGCCAGGGCTGGATCGGCCAGTGGCAAGTGCTGTTCATCGGCGGGTGGGTGCCGGTTTTCGCCATCTTCCTGCTCAAACAGAGCTTCGACATGCTACCCACCGAGTACGAAGACGCCGCCAAGATTGACGGCGCGGGCATTTTCACGATCATCTTCCAGGTCTACGGGCCGCTGCTCAAGCCGCCGATCGTCGTGCTGGTCATCTTTAGCTTTCTGGGCATATGGAACGATTACCTGTGGCCCAGCCTGACCGTGGCTGGGCACCCCGAGATGTACCCGATTGCCCTGCGGATGCGGGATGTGATTTTGACGGAACAAGCGGTCGTTGCAGGGGCCGGTACAACCAACTTCCCGTCCGAGATGATGCGGGCGTTCCTGGCAACCTGGCCGCCGGCGGCCGTGTACTTCCTGCTGCAGCGTTATTTCGTGCAGGGGTTGGTCGGCAGCGGTCTGAAGGGCTAGTTCACCGCGCCGGCGGCGCACCGGGGGCAGGCAGTCGTGGCGTTAGCCGGTTCGGCTGACCACGTCCGCCTGCCCCCGGTCTGCGTGTGCGGCCAGAATTCATTCGCCCAGGCGCGGCTTTGCACCGCGCCGGCGGGCTGGGAGCAGCACCATGAAATTAGGGATGGGCTTGTACCGCAACATGTTCACGGCCAACGAAGTGCGGTTCGCCAAGCAGGCGGGCGCGACGCACATCGTGGCGCACATGCCGGCCCCCAGCAGCGCGGCCGGCGAGCAGGTGATGGCCAAGCACGGCAAGGCCGCTGGGCATGGCTATGGCCCCAGCGGCGACCCGATTTGGACCTACGAGGGGCTGCGCGACCTGAAGGGCCTGGTGAATTCGGAAGGGCTGGAGCTGGCGGCGCTGGAGAACTTTGCCCCGGGCGATTGGTACGACATATTGCTCGACGGCCCGCGCAAGGCTGAGCAGTATGAGCGCCTGAAGGGCATCATCCGCGACATGGGGCGCGTGGGCATTCCGGTGATGGGCTACTACTTCAGCGTGGCGGGCGTGTGGGGCCACCAGTACCAGGCCAAGGCGCGCGGGGGGGCGGTGTCGGCCGGGTATGTGCAGGCCGAGACGCCCGAGACGCCCATTCCGCAGGGCATGGTGTGGAACATGGTCTACGACGGCGCGGCGTTTGACCCGGCCCGCACCGACCAGGTGCTGCCGCCGGTCTCGGACGCCGAGATTCAGCAGCGCTTCACCGAATTCTTGAGCATCATGGTGCCGGTGGCCGAACAGGCGGGGGTGAAGCTGGCGCTGCATCCCGACGACCCGCCCATGCCGGTGCTGCGCGGCCAGCACCGCCTGTCGTACACCATGGAGCGCTACCAGCACATTTTGGACCTCAACCCCAGCCCGGCCAACACGCTGGAAATGTGCGTGGGCACCATGGCCGAGATGGCCGAGGGCGACATTTATGAAACGGTCGATGCGGTCAGCCGCGCCGGCCGGGTGGGCTACATCCACTTTCGCAATGTGCGCGGCAAGGTGCCACACTACTTTGAGACGTTTGTGGATGAGGGCGACACCGACATGATTAAGCTGTTGACGATCTTGGATCGGAACGGCTACGACGGCGTGCTCATCCCCGACCACACGCCCCAAATGCAGTGCGCCGCGCCCTGGCACGCCGGCATGGCGTTTGCCATGGGCTACATCAAGGCGGCCATCACCATGATCCAGCGGAACCGGACGGCTTAACATGCGCCTCGTCGTCACCGGGGCCCAGGGCCGGCTGGGAGCCGCCACCGTCACCTATCTCCGTCAACTGGATTACGAGGTGCTGGCCGTTGACGCCATCCCGGCCACCCGTTTGGAGCCGGGGGTGCAGTACCTGCGCGCCGATCTGCGCGAGGCCGGCGAGGTCTACGATGTGCTCGACGGGGCTGACGCGGTGCTGCACCTGGCGGCCATCGCCTCGCAGCGCATTTACACCAGCGGCCACACGTTTTTCAACAATGTGGGCATGACCTGGAACGTGCTGGAAGCCGCCGCACGCCTGAAGGTGCCGCGCGTGGTCATCGCCAGCAGCTTGCAGGTGAACCACACGGTCACGCCGCGCACGCCGATTACCTACAACTACTTCCCGGTGGACGAAGACCACCCGGTGTCGCCGCAGGACGACTACGGGCTGTCGAAATACGTCGGCGAGATTTGCGCCAACACGTTCTCCACGCACTGGGGGCTGACCGTCGCCAGCATTCGTTTCCCGTTGATCGCCGACGCCAACAACTTCGCGAAGATGCCGCTGGCCGACATGGATGTGCCGTTTGGGGCGCTGTTTGCCTATGTGGCGCTGGCCGACGCGGCCCGCATGTGCCACCTGGCCGCCACCGCCCCCCTGCCCCCGCGCAGCCACACCGTCTTCATGGCCGCCGCGCGGGACTCCAGCTTGGGCCACCCCACGCGCGACTACCTGGCGCGCCATTTTCCGGAGGCCGTGGTGCGCCCCGGCCTGGCCGAGTATGGCTCGACGATTGACAGTTCCCGCGCCGAGCAGCTGCTCGGTTGGGTGCCTGAAATTTCGGTCCAGCGCTAACCTCCCGCCTAAGGACGTGACCACTATGAAGCCTTCCCGCCTGGCCGGCTGGCCGTTGCCGCGCGTTGGCCTGGGCACCGGCACCTGGCCGATCAACCCCACCACCACGCAGGCCAATGTGCTCGATCTGCTGCACCACCTGCTGGCCGGACCCAAGCCGCTGTTCGACACCGCGCCGATGTACGGCCATAGCCAGAGCGAAACCTGGCTGGGCAGCGTGCTGCGCGAGTACCCGCGTGACCGCTATTTGGTGGCCAGCAAGGCCGGCTGGACGCTGCTGCCGGACGACAAGATCGAGCACGACCTGACCCGCGACGGCATTCGGCGCAGCGTGGAAGGCAGCCTGAAGCGCCTGGGGGTGGATTTCATTGACATTGTGCATCTGCACGACCCCGACGACCGCACGCAGGAAGCGCTGGAGGTGGCTTTTCCGGCGCTGTATGAACTGCGCGACGAGGGCATGATCGGCGCGGTGGGCTGCGGCATGAACACCTGGCAGCCGCTGGCCGAGTTTGCGCAGCACGCCGACGTGGACTGTATGCTGATCGCCGGGCGCTACACGCTGTTGGAGCAGACCGCCCGCCCCCTACTCGACCTGTGCCTGGCGAAGGGCATTCCGCTGTTCGCGGCGGGCATCTACAACAGCGGCGTGCTGGCCACCGGCGCGCGCAACCCGCTGACCTACAACTACGCCCCGCCGCCGGCCGACATTTTGGCGCGGGTGCAGCGGCTGGACGACCTGTGCGCCGGCCACGGCGTGCCGCTGCAAGTGGCCGCCGCCCAGTTCCCGCTGCGGCACCCGGCCATCCGCGCGCTGGTGGTGGGCGCGAACTCGGTGCCGGAATTCAACCAGACGCTGGCCGCGCTAGACAAGAGCCTCCCCACCGAGCTGTGGGCCGAACTGCGCGCCCTCGGCCTGATTGACGCTGACCCCCAGAGTTAAGGCTTGACCATGACCACGGAACAGTTTAAGACGCTCGCCGAAAAAGAACGCAACCAAGTCAAGATCACCGACATCCAGGTCTACAAGCTCAAAGAGCACGCCATCCAGTCGATCATCCGGGTGAAGACTAGCGCCGACATCGAGGGCATTGGCGAGGCCGGGCTGCCGGCCAACATCGTGCAGAGTTACCTCGACTTCATGCGCGACCGGCTGATCGGCATGGACGCGCTGGAGATCGAGAAGTGCTACGCCGACATGACGCGCATGCAGGCGCAGTGGCACGCCCACTGGGTGCAGAACCCGACCGTCAGCGGCATTGAGAACGCGCTGTACGACATCGCCGGCAAGGTCTTCAACACGTCGGTGTCGAAGCTGCTCACCGGCCGCTTCCGCGACGAAGTTGAGATGTACATCAACACCGCCGGGCCGGACGACTGGTTCGACCCGATTAGCTGCCGCGACTGGGCCGACGAACTGAAGGCCAACCCCTGGGGCTATCGGGTGTTCAAGTTTGGCATTGAACATATGAACTACCAGGGCGGCCGGGTGCATCCGGTGCGCCATCACGGCGGCCTCTTGGCCCCGATGCTCAAGCCTTCCGAGCTGCACCGGATTCAGCAGGGGTATGAAAACTGCCGCGAGGCGCTGGGCTGGGACTACGACATCATTGTGCACTGCCACAACGAGTGGGACCTGGCGAGCGCCGTAGGCCTGACCGAAGCGGTGGCCTCCGCCAAGCCGCTGTGGGTTGAAGACGGCCTGCCGGTGATGTATTCGGACACCTGGAAGGCCTATCGCCAGGCGGCCAAGGTGCGGGTGATGACGGGCGAAAAGCTCGAGCACCCGGCCGAGTTCCTGCAATTCATGGCCAACGGCGCGGTCGACGCCATGCACCCCGACCTGGCCTTTATCGGCGGCTTCACCGGCGGGCGCAAGATCGCCGATATGGCCGAGATTTACAACATTCCGCTGGTCACGCACATGGCCGGAAGCTATGTGCACCTGATCGGCACGGCGCACTACGGCGCGATGGTGCGTAACTTTGTCATGACCGAGAGCCGCCAGCCGGTCAGCCAGCAGCTATGGGAGAATATGGCCGAAGAAGGCGTGACCATCAAAAACGGCAAACTCAAGGTGCCCGATGGCCCTGGCCTGGGCATCACCCTCATCCCAGAAGTGATTAACTCGCTCGTCGACGGCAAGCGCTGGGACTAGCCTCGCGCCGCCCATAGTGCAGCACTGACCAAGGATCAGACGATGAAGATTACCGACCTGAAGTGCGCCGTCATCGGCCAGAACCCGACCGTGCGCATCAACACCGACGAAGGCATTTACGGCTACGGCCAGGCGGAGAACGCCAAGCCCTACTTGCGCCCGCACGTGCTGTTCTACAAGCAGTTCCTGATCGGCGAAGACCCGACCAACGTCGAGCGGGTGATGCTCAAAATCCGGCGGCTGGGCGGCTTTAAGCCGTGGGGCAGCGCCGTCAGCGCGATTGAGATGGCGCTGTGGGACATCGCCGGCAAGGCCAGCGGGCTGCCGGTGTACAAGCTGCTGGGCGGCAAGACGCGCGACAAGGTGCGCTGCTACAACGGCGGCGTGCGCTTCCCCATGACCGGCGTGTCGCCTGACGACTACGCGGCCGACATTGCCAAGAGCGTGGCGGCGGCCGAGGGCTTCACCATCATTAAGCAGAGCGTGGGCTTTCACAGTGCCATGCCGCGCGACCTGCCCAACTTCTCGTACGGCGAGTACATCAACGCCCCGGCCCACCCCAACAAGGGCCTGCTGACCGAGAAGGGCCTGAAGCAC
>JAYUUW010000222.1:0-3824 GCA_043754665.1 Anaerolineales bacterium
TAACATCGACACCGGCTGCGTGTTCGGCGGGCGGCTGACGGCGCTGCGCTACCCCGAGCTAGACCTCGTGTCGGTGCCGGCGGCGCGGGCGTATGCCGCGACCCGCCGCAGTTTCCTCCACCCGCCGCTCTAAGGATGGCTGCCATGCAAACCGTCGAGATCCCTGGCCTGCACCTGCCCGTGGCGCGCCTGGTGCAGGGCGGCACCATGTTCGGCAGCCCGCTGGACGACGCCGCCAGCTTTGACTTGCTGGATGCGGTGCTGGCCCTCGGCGGCACCATGATCGACACCGCGCATGTTTACAGCGGTGGCAGCAGCGAGCGCACCCTCGGCCGGTGGCTGGCGCGTGGCCCGCGCGACCGGGTGCTGATCCTCAGCAAGGGCGCGCACCCCAACGCCCAGGGCAGCCGCGTGAACGCGCCGGCCATCGCCGCCGATCTGCGCGAATCGCTGGAGCGCTTGCAGACCGACTACATTGACCTATACATGCTGCACCGCGACGACCTGCGCGTGCCGGTGGGGCCGCTGCTCGAGGCGCTGAACGAGCACCGGGCGGCTGGGCGCATCCGCGCCCTCGGCGTGTCGAACTGGTCGGCGGTGCGCATTAAAGAGGCCAATACCTACGCCGCGCTGCGCGGGCTGACGCCTATCGTCGCCAGCAGCCCGCACTATGGGCTGGCCGAGCAGCTCGAAGCGCCGTGGGTTGACGCCTACACCCTCACCGGCGCGGCCCGGGCCGCTGAGCGCGCCTGGTATGTGCAGACGCAACTGCCGGTGTTCGCCTGGTCGTCGCTAGCCAGCGGGTTCTTCTCCGGCCGGGTGCGCGCCGACCGGCTGGACGAGCTGACCAGCCCGACGGACCAGATGGTGCGGCGGGTGTACGGCGGCCCGGCCAACTTCGACCGGCTGGCGCGCGCCCGTGTCCTGGCCGCCGAGCGCGGCGTCAGCGTGGCGCAGGTGGCGCTGGCCTACAGCTTCCAGCAGCCGCTGAATGTGTTGGCGTTGGTGGGGTCGGTGAGCGCGGCCGAGTACGCCGACAATGCCGCCGCCTTGTCGCTGGCGCTGACGCCGGCCGAGTTGGACTGGCTGGACCTGCGCCGGGCCGAGCGTTAGGCGGCGGGGCGGCGGCTGTAGTGCAGCCGCCACTTCAGCGTCCAGGTAGCGCCGCCGTCGTCCGAGCGTTCCCAGTCCCAGTCCAATTGGTCGGCGGTGACGTTGTAGAAGACCATGCGCAGCGTCACCGGCTGCCCGTCGTGCACGTCGTCGGTGGCGAAGACGAAGCGGTCGCCCTGCGGCCCGCCGGTGAAGGCCCAATAGCTGCCGTCCGAGTCGACCCAGGTTTGCCGCCACACCCCTAGAGCCGGGCTGTAGACCGACAGGCTCAAGCCCGCGAACTCAGCGCCGGGGCGGCCGTCGAACCGCTCGCGGATCACCGCGCCGCCGAGAATCGCCTCGACCTGATTGTGGGCGTGGAGGCCGTCGCCCCAGGTGACGGTCCAGTCGCCGAGCCAGAAGTCGAGCGCGCGGGCGGGGTCGGGCGGGTGAGTGGGCATGCTGAGTTACCCGGCGGCGGAGCGCAAAGTTCAGCCGGCCGGGCAATTGTGCCGGCCCTGGACTGGTGCTATTATGACGATGCCCACCGCGATGGTCAGGTTGCCATCGGGGCGCAGGGGCGGTGGAGACCCCGGCCGGCCGGGTAGGTTGATCAAGCGCGCGGCGACAGTGACTTGGAGTGGACATGCCTGAGCGGCTTTCGACGAAAAAAGCTGAAAATGCGCGGTTAGCCAAGCCGGCCGCCCAGCCGGCGGCGCGGGCGCGCGCCGTGGACCTGGCCGACCTGAACGCGGCCTCGCCCGCGCAGTTGCGTTTGCTGAACCGGGCTGTGGGCAACCGCGCCCTCAATCGGATGCTGGCGGCGAAAACGATTCAGGCCAAGCTCACCGTCGGCCCGGCGGGTGATCGTTATGAGCAAGAGGCCGACCGGAGCGCCGAGGCGGTGATGCGCATGGCTCAAACGCCTGCCCCGGCCGCCGGCCAGCCCGCCGAGGAAGGTGAACCGCTTCGGCGCCAAGCACTCGAAGACGAAGAGCCGGTCCAGCGTCAGGCGCTGGAGGACGAAGAGCCGCTTCAGCGCCAGCCGGCCGCCGCGCCGGTGGGGCCGGCCGGCGGCGAGGCCGGCCCGGCGGTGGAAGCCAAGCTGGCGGCCAACCGCGGCGCGGGCGCACCCTTGCCCGAGGCCACGCGCGCCAAGATGGAAACCGGCCTGGGCGCCGACTTCAGCGGGGTGCGCATTCACACCGGGGCCGAAGCGGCTAACCTGAACCAGGAACTCGGGGCGCAGGCCTTCACCCACGGCGCGGATGTTTACCTGGGCGCAGGCCAATACGCGCCCAACAGCAGCGACGGCCAACGGCTGCTGGCGCACGAGTTGACGCACGTGGTGCAGCAGGGCGCGAGCACCGTGCGCCGCCGCGCCAAGTTCGCCTCACAGATTCAGCGGTACACGACGATTCCCCCGCAGGCCTCGCAAACCGCCAGTTCGGCTTTCCAGCCGACGCTAAGCGGCGATGCGATCGCGGGTTATAAGGTCAGCTACCGACCGGTCAACGTCGCTGCGCGGCCGCTCAACTTGTCCGAATCCGGGGCGATGGCGATCTACGACGGCGCGGAGGCGCAGGTCAGGAGTTTCTTTGTCTCGCCGGCCGTGCTCGCCCAATCCAACGCGGACCTGGAGCGCACGAACGCCAAGGTCCGGCTGGTGCCCACGGGGGGGAGCGTGGTGATCCAGACGGCGCACACCCAAGCGGCGGCCTCGCTCCTCGAAGTGGAAGCCGACGTCAGCGCCTACCGGGATGCATCCTGGCAGACGAACTCGCTCTTTACCCAGTGCAAGAAATTCGTCCAACATGTCAATCCCAAAGTCGGCGGCTACGAAGAGGCCTTTAGAAATGAAGCCCCCGACGCCCTGTCGGATACCGAACGGCAAGCCCTCGATGAGCGCTTGCGCGACCTCCGGCTGGCGGCTGGTGACGCTTTTCAAATCGCCTCGGCCGGCAAAGAATCCAAAAAAGGCTGGAATGAGCATTACGCAGGGATCGTCGCGGTCGATGGGGAAGATCACGTCACCCTCGAAAACTTCAACCGCGATGCCGAAGCGCGGGGCCTGATGGACGCCGACAAGGCCGAGCTGGCGCGCACGGTCATGGCGGAAATTGACGAACTACGCAAAGCGCTGGCTAAATCGTCCTTCACGAATATCAAGAGCAACTATGCCATGCGCAAAAAGCTCGCCGCCCTCAACGAGCGGCTCAAGGTGTACGTGAGTGTCGAAACCAAAGGCACGCGCGATGCGACGGTGACCACGCACTATTTCAAGATGTTTGGCCCGGCGCGCTCCCAACAGAGTTTTCTTGATGTGAACATGGGCGACATGGACTCGCCCATTTCCAAGCTCAAGGTGGCGCGCGGCGGACAGCCGGGTGAGCGCCCGACCGTGAAGACCGAAGAATAGCCGGCGGGCGCGTCCCGCCGCCCGCCGGGGTCTTGCGCCTGATTTTGTAGCCTGATCGGCGCTAGGCATCTTTCGGGGCCATCGCGCTCCGCTCACCCCGGCCAGGCCGGCTCGGCCGCCCTCGCCGGCGCTGGGGACACCGGCCACCCACACGCCGGTCATGGCTGACGCGATTTCCCTCGCGGCCGGCGCTGCCCTCCGTGGCGGCGCCGGCCGCGTTAATTAGGGAGACCTACCATGCACACTGCCACCGCCGCCAGCCCCCACGCCCGTTTGCGGGCGCTGCCCTTCGCCGCCGCGCGCCTCACCGGCG
>JAYUUW010000223.1:0-2605 GCA_043754665.1 Anaerolineales bacterium
CCAGGCCGGGCCGCCACGCAGCACATGGGGCCGGCCGTGCGGCCGCGCGCCGCCGCCCTTCAGCCGCCGCAAGTAGCCGGCCAGCAGCTTGACGCCGTGTGTGCTGATGCCGAACTCCTCAGCCGTCGCCAGCACATCGGCGGCAGTGGCGGCGTCAGCCGGCGACAGGCCTACGGCCAAGAAGGCGTCGGTGGTGAAGCGCCGCAGCGCGGGCGCGGCGATGGTGAGCATAGGGCCGATGGGCATCAGGCGCGGCAGGTGATGGCTTACACCGGCAGCGTGGGCTCGGGCCACAACTCGGGGAAGTTGTCGGTCGCGAACGACTGCCCGTCGTAGTACTTCGGCCCCAGCATCGCCAGGTTGGGGTGCAGGGCATGGCCGGCGCGGTAGTAGGTGTCGCCCGGCATCATGTGGCTGATGACGCACAGGCGCGGCTTGTCGGTCAGGTTCGGGCCGGAGCCGTGGAAGGTGAGGCCGTGGTGAAAGCTCACCTCGCCGGCCTTCAACAGCACCGGCTCTTCGTGCCACTCGCCGCCGGCCAGCGCGGAGAAGCGCGCGGCATAGCTCTCCATGTCTTTCTTGTCGTTGCCGCTGCCGTCGATCACGCCCCACTTGTGCGACCCGACCACCATGCGCATGGTGCCGTTGGTCTCGTCGGTGTCTTGCAGCGCCACCCACGATGAGCAAAAGTTGGTGGTGCTGCACGAGTGCCAGAAACCGTAGTCCTGGTGCCAGCCCACATTGCCGGCGTTGGTCACCTCCTGGCCGGCGGTGCCGGGCTTATATAGCGCCTGGTCGTGCCACAGGCGCGCGCTCTTGGCGCCCATGAGCCGGGCCGCGATCTTGCCGATCACCGGCGAGAGGATGGCGCGGCGCATTTCGGCGTTGCGCCAGAAGGCGTCCACCTGCTGCCGGATCACCGGGCTGGCCGGGTCGCCCAAAATCACCCCGTACATCGAGGGGATGGCGTAATCATCCTGCCCGGCCCACAGCCGGTCGTGCGCCGCCACGAGGCGCGCCACCTCGTCGTCATCGAACAGCTTGGGGGCCACCCACCAGCCGCGCTCCCAATATTCAGCGATCACGGCCCCGGTCACAATATCGTCCACAGCTTCGAGTGGGATCATAGCGGTCTCCGTCGGGGTAAAAGTTGGTCAGCCTACGCTTTGAACTGCGGCAGCCACTGGGTCTGCGCCGCCAGCAGCTCATCGACCATGGCGTGAATGTTCGGCAGCGTGCAGGCGGCGGCGGTCAGCGGATCGAGCATCACGGCGTGGTGCACGGCCTCGCGGTTGCCGGTGCGGGCGGCCTCCACAATCAGCTCCTGCACGTTCACGTTGGTGCGGTTGAGCGCCGCCAACTGCGTGGGCAGGCGGCCCACCCGGGTGGGCTGGATGCCGTTGCCGTCGACCAGGCAGGGTACTTCCACGCAGCAGCCGGTGGGCAGGTTGTCGATCAGGCCGTGGTTGGGCACATTGCAATTGGCCTTGATGGGCTGGTTGGTCACCATGGCCTCGATGATGCGCGCGCCGTACTCCGAGCTGCGCACCGTGGGCGCGGGATGGTCAATCTGGTCGGCGGCGAAGGCCTCGGCCTGCCGGTCGATGCAGTATTGCAGGCAGCCGCCGGTGCGGCCCCAGCCGTACCAATAGCTCTCGGGCGTGGTGAAGCGCGGCACCAGCTCGTTCTCGACCATGGCCGCCGTCTTGCGGAAGTAGGGCGAGTATTCGCTGTTGTGCCCGCTCGACTCGGTGACGAAGTAGCCAAAGTGCTCGAACATCTCAATCCGCACCGGCTCGTTGCCGCGCCGCGTGGGGTCCTGCACGGCGGCGGGCAGGCGCGGGCGCAGGTCTTCCTGGCCGCGCTTGAACTCGAGGAACCAGGCCTGGTGGTTGATGCCCGCCACGAGGTAGGTGATCTCGCTGATCGGCACATCGATCCAGCCGGCCAGCATCTCGCTGGTGCCCTGAACACTGTGGCACAGGCCCACGTGCGGGCGGCCGGTGATGGCATCGTAGCCCCAGCAGTTGGCGGCCATGGGGTTGGTGTAGTTCAGCAGCAGCGCGTCGGGGGCCACCTCATCCAACTCTTGCCCCAGGCCGACGAGCACCGGAATGCTGCGCAGCGAGCGGAAGACGCCGCCCGGCCCGAGCGTGTCGCCCACGCACTGCTCCACGCCGTAGCGCTTGGGAATTTCGATATCCAGCGCGTAGGCCTCCAGCCCGCCCTGCTGGAAGGTGGTGATGACGAAGTCCGCGCCGCGCACGGCTTCACGCCGGTCGAGCGTGGCCTCCACCCGCGCCGGCACGCCCAATTGCTCGATCAGCCGCGCGATGATCTGCCGCGCCCGCTCCAGGCGCGCCGGGTCAATATCCATCAGCGCCACGGTGCAGTCGCGCAGGGCCGGCGTCAGCAGGATATCGCCGATGAGAATGCGGGCAAACACCACGCTGCCCGCGCCGATCAAAGTGATTTTGGTCATGAGGTCTCTCGCTCTGGGTGGGTGAGGGGTTGTGCGCGCCTCGCGGCGGCTTAGCTGACCTTCAATTGCGTCTTCAGGCTTTCCACTTGCGCCGCCGCCTGCGAATCCAGGCTGGCGCCGAAC
>JAYUUW010000224.1:0-3835 GCA_043754665.1 Anaerolineales bacterium
GCAGGTTGAACAGGCAGCTCCCTAAGATCGAGCCGACGGCCAGGTTAGGCGCTTGGAGCCACGTCACCGCCGAGATGCCCGAGGCCAGCTCGGGCAGGGAGGTGACCCCTGCCAGCAGAATTCCGCCGACCCAGGCCCCCCCGAGCCCAGTCTTTTCGGCCAGCACGTCCGCGTGACGTGACAGCACCATCGCGACTCCAATAATCAGTGCTGCACACAAGATAAACTCGAGCCAGATCATGGCACACCTCCGCCGGACAGGAACGCAAAAAAGAAGGCGAGTCAAACGAAATGACCGCCTCCTCCATTGCCCAGAAACGACTAGCGCCAGGCACTCCGCCTATTTGATTGCGTGTTGATTATGCGAACAACATTGTATCACGCCTCGCGTTGGTCGAAAGGCGTCGCGCAGTCATTCCGCGCGCCCACCGTTTGCTGGATAGCCGTCCCGTTACCGCCACACCCCCGCGCTACGCTGAACGCAGGAAGTCCAAGCGTTTACGCCAGACTTGCTCAGCTGCGGGGCCGATCCAGATCAGGTGGCTCTCCGCCGCCATTGGGACAAGCTCCGCCTGCGGGAGCATTTGAGCCATATGGTGCGCATGCCGCGGCGGTACAGCCTTGTCCTGCGGCGAAAACATCACCAACACCGGCATGCGGATGTGGGCGAATTCGGTCACTTGGTGCTCCACATCCAGCACAAACCCTTGACCTGATTGCGACGCTTCCAGCATGCGGCGCACAAATAGCCTGTCGGTCGGACTCATGCGCCGCAAGACCTCGCCGGCACTAAGCGTGGTCAGCGCCGACAGCATGACGTGCATCATGGTCATGGGCGCCAGCCGCAGCATCAGTTTGACCAGCCCCCAGGTGAGGCGTTCGGCCCGGCCAAACCCCAGGCGCGACCCGCGCTTAGTGGGTTCGTCCCACGCGAGTGTCACCGCCGACTCCAGAATGAGTTGGCGCACCTGGTCGGGGTGCCGCTGGGCCAAAGCCAGTGCGGTCGGACCGGCAGCGGAGATGCCGATGACCGCGGCCGTCGGGATGTGCAGCGTCTCAAGCAAGGCGGCTAGCGCGTCCGCGGCGGCTTGCGCTGACCGGCCGGTGTCGGCGGGCGTGTTGTCATAGCCGGGACGCGACGGTGTGAGCACCGTGAAACCCGCCTCTGCTAACCGCTCATGTGACAGTCTGGTTCGGCGGCTGCAATGTCCGCCATTCAAGACCAGCACGGCTGGCCCACTGCCTTCGCGGCGGTATTCAATTGGACCCAAGGGCGTTCGAGCGATCATGGGTGGCATTGGCAGCTTTCACTCCACAGCGAGGCGGTTCAACGGTGCAACCATTGAAAGTGACCCAGCGCTGCCAGAATGCTGGTCAGGCGGCAGCGGGCGGTTTGGTGTCGCCGGCTGGGGCGGGCGCCGGTGGCAAATGCTCTATGACCGCATTCTGCAGGGTCACATCGATCTCGGTCGCCAGGTCATCGAACACCTCGTCCGAAATAACGCCGTCGCGCCGAAGACCCAGCAGGGCGCTGCGTTCGGCGCGCAGTGCTTCGCGCCAGGCCGTGTCGAGTTCTTCGGCTTCTAGCGCCGGCTGAGTGCCCAACACTTCCCGCACCGCCGCCTGGAAAACAGTTGTTCGCTCGGCCAGCGCCGGCTGCAGCCGGTCCCAGGCCTGCGTGCTAATCTGTCCTTCGCGGTGCTGGTTGCTCAGGTGCTTCTCGGCTGCGCGGGCGGCCGTCAGGCGGGCGTGCCGGCGCTCATACTCCACCCGGGCGGAGGTGCGGGTGCGCAGTTGCAGGCGGCGCACCAAGGGTCCCATGGTGGTGCCTTGCACCAGCAATGTAAACAGCACCACGCCATAGGCCATCACGCGCAAGATTTCTCGGTCGGGGCCTAAGGCAGTAGGCAACGACAGGACCAAGGCTAAACTGATCGCGCCGCGCAGGCCGCCCCAAGTGATCACATGCTGCCATTTGAACGGCACTGGCTCGCCGAAGCGGCTCGCCAGCGCACTGAAGCCATAGACGACCAGCACCCGCGCCAATAAGACCGCCAAAATCGCCCACAGGATGAGCTGCCACACGGTCAGCAGCGTCGCCAGATTGATCTGCAGGCCGATCAATAGAAACACAAACGAATTGGCCAGGAAGGCGACGTACTCCCAGAAGTTGAACAGCACAATCCGCGTCGTGGGGCTCATCCCTTGCGGCCCCAGGTTGCCGCTAATCAGCCCGGCTGCCACCACGGCCAGCACACCGCTCACGCCCAATCGTTCGGCCAGCAGGTACGCGCCAAAGGCCAGGATGGTGGTGAGCGTGATCTCGATCAGATAGTCATCGACGCGCGCGATCAGCCGCGCCACCAGCCAGCCTAGCAGGCCGCCGACCAGCACGCCGCCCAGCGCCACGCGCGCAAAGTCGAACACACCCGCCACCAGGTTCAACTGCCCGGTCAAGGCGGCTGCCAGCATCAAGTTGAACAACACAATGGCCGTGCCATCATTCAGGAGGCTCTCGCCTTCCACCAGCACCGCCAACCGCTTGGGCACACCCAGCGCGCGGAAGATGGCGACGACCGCCACCGGGTCCGTGGCGGAAATCAGTGCGCCAAACACCAGCGCGACCGGCCAGCCCAGTGGTGTCGCCAGACTGAGCACGCCGGCGACAACGAGCATGGTCACGATGACGCCCGGGACGGCCAGCACCAAGATCGTGGCCAGGTTTCGGCGCAGTTCGGCGAAGCTCAAATGGAAGGCGGCTTCGAATACCAGCGGTGGCACGAACACGGCCAGGATCACCTCGGGCACCAGCACCAGATTAAACGGCTGTTGCAGGGTCACGATCAGGCCGGCCACTACCAGCGCCACCGTATACGGAATGTTCAAGCGGCGTACCAGCAGCGCCACCAGTGAAACGATTAGCAGCAACTCGATGATGATGGTTTCGGCGTTGAGAAACTGTTCCATCGTAATTAGCGCCCCAGGTGCTGCTCGATGAAGGCCACTGCCTGTGCGACGCCGTCTTCCGCCCGAATGCGCTCACCCAACTCGGCGGCGCGTTGGCGCATGTCACTGTCCCGAGTAACGGCGCGTAGGGCTGCCGCCAGCCGCGCCCCAGTCAATTGCTTTTGTGGAATCGGCGCCGGCCCCACCCCCAACTCGGCCAGGCGTTTACCCCACAGCGGTTGATCCCCGAAGAATGGCACCACGACAGCTCGTTTGCCGGCGCGTAGCCCGGCTGCCACGGTGCCCGCCCCGCCGTGGTGCACCAGCGCCGCCATGCGCGGGAACAACCAATCGTGCGGGGCGGCTTCCAAGAGATGCACCGTCGGCGTCAATTCCAGCCTGGCCGCCTTTAGCCCGCCCCAACCCGTGGCCAACACCGCCCGACAACCCACCTCGGCCACAGCCGCCAGCGCTGCGCGCGTCAGTCGCTCCGGGTTGCGGCCGGCCATGCTGCCAAACCCAATGTAGACCGGCGCCGGCCCGGCTTCGAGGAACGCCAGTAGCTCCGCCGGTGGCGTCCAATCAGCTGGGTGATCGGCGAACCAAAAGCCGGTCACGGCCACTCGCGTCGGCCAATCGGTTGGGCGTGGAAAGACATACTGGCTATACCCCAGCAGCGTGGGCACTATTTGCCCATCACCGCGTTGCAGCGCGCTGGGCGAGCGCGGCCCCGGCGGCAGCGCCAGCACGTCCTTGCGCCACTTATTGACCACGCCCAGGCTGGAACTCACCAGGCCGTCAAAGAGTTGATACGTCAAGCGGTTATAGCCGCGCCCCATGGGCAGCGCGGGGAACATGAACTGCGGCGAGTCACCGGTCGGCACCAGTC
>JAYUUW010000225.1:0-4793 GCA_043754665.1 Anaerolineales bacterium
AACAAGGAAGCCACCCGATGACGGTCGAAGCCAGCTTGCCGGCGCGCATCTTAATCGTGGACGACAGCAAGGTCACGGCGATGGTGGCCCAATCGTACCTGGAGGCCGCTGGTTACCGCGTGCAATTGGCCGAAGATGGGCCTAGCGCTATTCGGGCCGTGCAGGAACGCGCGCCCGACTTGATTTTGATGGATGTGGTCATGCCTGGCCTGACCGGCTTCGAGACCTGCGCGCGCTTGCGGCAGCTCCCTGTCATGGCCCGGGTCCCCATTATCATGTTGACCAGCCAGGCGACGATTGCCGACAAGAAGTTGGGCTTTGAGGCCGGCGCCGACGACTACCTGACCAAGCCAGTGGACGAGGCCGATTTGCAGATGCGCGTGGCCGCGCAATTGCGCCGGGTCCAACGCTCCCCGGCTGAGCCGGCCGCCGCCCCAGCCGGGCGGGTCGTGGCGGTGTACGGCCTGCGCGGCGGCAGCGGTGTCACCAGCCTGACCGTCAACCTGGCCCTCAGCCTGCGCCAATTGTGGGGCGCCTCCACCGCCTTGCTCGACTACGCCCTGCCCATCGGGGTGTGCGACACCATGCTCAACCTGCGCCCGCGATACCGGCTCGAAGGGCTGGTCACCAAGCCGCTGGACGAGATCGACCTGGAGGTGATCGAGGCCTACCTCACGCCGCACCCCACCGGCCTGCACCTGCTGGCCGGCTTCGACGACCCCGTGCTGGCCGAGCAGCTCACTGACCGGATGGCCGCTTATGTCCTTGAGCAGCTTCGCCGGCATCACGCCTATGTGGCCGTCGACACCGCGCACGACCTATCCCCAGCCACGGTGGCGGTCCTTGATCAAGCCGATGTGTTGATCGTGCCCTTTACGCCCGATTTGACGGCTGTGCGTCTGACGCGCGCGGCCTTAGCGCTGTTCAAGGCCCTGGGCTACGATAAAGAAGTAGTCCTGGTGCTCAACCACACCTTTGTCAAGCACGCCCTGACGCGGGCCCAGATTGAGAAAGCCTTGGGGGCGCCGGTGGAGTTCGCCCTACCGTATGGCGAGGGGGTGTGGACCCAAGCGATCAACGTCGGCGTGCCGCCCGTGCTGCTGCCCAGCCCCGACCCGGCGATCACGGCCGTGTTCGACGACTTGGCCTGGCGCGTGAGCGCACCGCAACAGCGCCAAACTAAGCCCGCCAGCCCCACCGCCGCCTGGCTGCGGGTGGCGCCGCGCGCGCAGGCTCGCATGAAATGACCAGCGGCCAGTGGGTGGTGTTTACCCTCGCAGCGCACGAATATGCCCTCCCGCTGGAGCATGTCGTGGAGGCCATTCACATGGTGGCCATTGTGCCCGCCCCCAACGCCCCCGCCTGGCTGGCCGGGGTCATCAACTTGCGCGGCCGGGTATTGCCGGTGATGGATTTGCGCGTGCGTCTGGGGCTGCCGCCGCGCGCCCCTGACCTGAGCGCCCGCATCCTGGTGACCGCGGTGGGCGCGAACGGGCTGGGCCTCCTGGTTGACGCCGCCACCGAAGTGCTCATGCAGTCGGCCGACAGCGTGGAGCTGCCGGCCATCCCCAATGGCCTGGCGGTTATTCGCGCCGGCGAGCGGCTCATCACAGTCATAGACCTCCACCAATTGAGCGCCGGCCTCGAGGGCGTGCTCCTCATGGGGACGAGTCAGCCGTGACCTTCGCCGCCCCCATGCCCCTCGGCCCGACTGACTATGCGCGTTTTGCCGCCTTGGTGCAGCAAGCCAGCGGGCTGGAGGTGCCTGATACGCGCCGGGCGGCCCTGGAGCAGGGCATTGGTCAGGCGTTGGCCGACACCCGCACGGGGGACCTCGACACGCTCTACCAGTCGTTGGCCAGTGACGGGGGCAGGCCGGTGCTCGACCGCCTGGTCGAGGCGCTGACCATCGGCGAGACGTATTTCTTCCGCAACCGGCCGCAATTCGAGGCGCTCACCCAGCACATTTTGCCGGAACTCGTTGCGCGCCGCCGGCCCGAGCGGCGGCTGCGTTTATGGAGCGCGGGCTGCGCGACCGGCGAAGAGGCCTACTCGCTGGCGATGGTGCTGGAGGGGCTGCTGCCCGATATTGACCAGTGGGACATCCTGATCTTAGCGACGGACATTAACCGCCAGTCATTGGCCAAGGCTGAACGCGGCGTATATGGCCCCTGGTCCTTCCGCGAAGTAGCGCCCGCGCTGCAACAAAAATTCTTTCTGCCCCAAGGGCGCAACTTCGAGGTGCTGCCGCGCATTCGAGCCCGGGTCTCCTTGGCCTACCTCAACCTGATGGGCGGCGGTTACCCGTCGCTGTTGACCAACACCCATAACTTCGACCTCATCCTATGCCGCAACGTGCTCATCTATTTTGGCGAGGCCGCCACGCAGCACATCGCCGCGCACCTCCACGCCGCCCTAGCCCCCGACGGCTGGTTGGTGGTGGGCCACGCCGATAATCTGGCGGGCGCCACGGCGGCCTTTGCCGTCCACTATTTTCCCGGCACGGTAATGTTTAAGAAGCAGAGTATTCAGCCGGTGGCTGCCCTGCCGCCGCCTGCGCTGCCCGTGTTGGCGGCCCGTCCGGCGCCGCCTCGTGTTGCCCTGCGTCCAGTGCCGGCTCCGGCGACCGCGGCCCGGCCGCTCGCGCCGCCGGCCATGACTGTGGCTCAGGCGTTGGCTTGGGCCGCTCAGGGCCAGGTCGATCAGGCGCTGGCCGCGCTGGCGACGCTGGCGGCGGCGAACCGGTCCGACGCCGAGCCATGCTATCAGGCGGCCCGGCTCGAGGCCAATCGCCTGAAGTTGTCTGCGGCCGAGGCCCACATAGACCAGGCCCTCGAACGGGCGCCCTTGTGGGCGGCGGCCCACTACCTGCGCGGGTTGATCTTGCAAACCGCCGGCCGCTTGGAGCCGGCGACCGAGGCGTTTCGGCACTGCGTGTATGCCGAACCGGCCCATGTGCTTGGGCATTTTGCGTTGGCCGAGCTGCTGGGGCGGCAGGGCCAACGTGCCCGGGCGCACAAGGCGCTGCAAAACGTCACCCAGTTGTTGGCCGGCCGCCCGCGCGCCGATTTAATCCCTGATGGCGATGGCCTGACCGTCGGGCGGCTGCTGGACCTGGCCGCCCTTCAGAAAGTCGAAGCATGAGCGATAGCCAGCCCGACCCTGATCGCGTGCAGCGCATTCTCGAAGCGCGGGCGCAGGCGCTGGCCCGCCCGCTGGCCGTCGACGCGCCTGGTGATATGTTGGAACTGGTGGTGCTGGCCGTTGGCCCCGACCGCTATGGGGTGGCCGCCGACCAGGTGCAAGAGATTCAAGTGTTGACCGGGCTGACGCGCGTGCCGGGCCTGCCGGCGTTTTGGGCGGGCGTGGTCAACCTGCATGGGCGGCTATACCCGGTGCTGAATCTGCGCCGGTATCTTGATCTGCCGGGCGCCGCGCCCGAGCAGGGCAGCAAACTAGCCCTGGTGCTGGCAGCGGGGCTGAGTGTGGCGCTGTGGGTCGATGATGTGCCGGAAGTGCGGCAAGTGCCAGTAGCGGCCATCGGCCCGACCTTGGTCGACGCGGCGGCCAACGCCAAGGTTCCAGTGGTGCGCGGCGTTACACCTGACCTGTTGGCTGTGCTCAACTTAGAAACACTGCTGGCTGATACGCGCCTGGTGGTGCAAGACGAGATTCGCTAAGCAGGCAACGCCCATGGGGCGGGAGGCGGACATGAAGCTGAGTATTCGCAATCAACTCTTTCTGGCGTTCGGCGTCATCCTGGCGTTTACGGGGGTGGTCGGCGGCGTGGGGCTGAACGAAGCGAACAACATCAACCAGCGGTCGCAACTGCTCTACAGCGATGATCTGATTGGCCTGGGGCACATTTCTGATCTGGGCCGGCTGGTGATTTCGGCCCGGGTGGCCGAGTTGGAATATGTATTAGCGACTGATCCATATGTATTGGCGACCGATCCAGACTTGGTGCAAACGTTCCGGGCTGAGGTCGCCACGCTGGACCAGCAGGTGGACGCCGAGCTTGAGGGCGTGCGCACGGCCGATGATGACGGGCACTTGACGGCGCAGATTGAAGACCTGAGCCAGCGGTGGGCCGGCTACCGGGAGGCGCGGGATGCCCTGGTGCTGACGGCCACCACCGCCGGCGACCATGCCGAGGCCATAGCGGCCGCGCTAGGCCCGGTGGAGGAGAAGTTCGGCCCGCTGGCACTGGCCCTCGACAGGCTCATTAGCGAGGGACAGGTGAAGGGCGGCGAGCGCAACGCAGAGAACCTGGCCGAATTCCAACTCGCTCGCTGGCTCATCCTAGGTTTGACGGCTGCGCTCGTGCTGGTGGGGCTTGGGTTGGCGTTGTTCCTGGCGAACCGTATCGCCCACAATTTGGCCATCGTCGAGCGCGCGGCCAATGGGCTGGCCCAGAACGATTTTTCGCAGCGGGCCGCTGTGCATAGTGGGGATGAGATCGAACGGCTGGCCCACGGCTTCAATGTTATGGCCGAGCGGCTGCAGGCTATGTTGGCCAGTGAGCGCGACGCCCGCCAGGCGCTGGAGGCGGCCAAGGCGGTTTCCGAGCGGCTGCAAGTGGCCGAGCGCGAAGCCAAAGAGGCCTTGGAAGTCGCTCTGCGGGCCTACACTGGCTTTGCCGGGCGCGTGGCGGCCGGCGACTTAACGGTGCGGTTGAGCCAGAACGGCCAGGCCGAATTTGCCGCGCTGACTGAGAACCTGAACGGCATGGCGCTTGGGCTGGGCGACTTGAGCCGGCAGGTGCGCGATGGCGTGCAGGCCATCAGCGCGGT
>JAYUUW010000226.1:0-2401 GCA_043754665.1 Anaerolineales bacterium
TTGCCCACCAACACCATCTACCCGCCGGGGGTGTGGGCGCAGGCGACGATCGCCGTCGAAGGCAACATCACCTCTGTGCGGCTGCGCGCGGCCGCGCCCGACGGCCGGGTGATTGCCATTGTGCCGGTTGGCACGTTGGTCGATGTGCTCATCCCCAACGCCACGATTGACGGCGTGGTCTGGCGCACCATCCGCCTCCCCGACGGGGTGGAGGGGTGGATCTCGGAGGGGCTGCTGCAGTACACGACGCCCTAGCGTCGCCCAACTGAGCCTTGCCCAACAAAACGCGGGGCCGGTCAGAATGTCTGACCGGCCCCGCATGGGTTTAAGCGTGCGCTGGGGCCAGGCTAGACGTGCAAGTGGCCCAACGCCACCGCCAGCTCGGCGGCCACGCGGGCGTTGTTCTCCAGCAGCGCCAGGTTGGCGGTCAGGCTGTGGCCCTCGGTGAGCGCGGCCATGCGCGCCAGCAGGTAGGGCGTCACCGCGTTGCCGCGCACCCCGGCCGCATCGGCGTCGCGCAGGGCCTGCTCAATGGCCGTGCTCATCTCGGCGGCCGGGCGGGCGGCGGCCGCGGGGCAGGGCACACACAGCAGCGCGCCGCTGTGCAGGTCCAAATCCCACATGGTCTTGACGATCAGCGCGGCCTCGGCGGCGGTGTCGGCGCGGGCCGCCAGCGGCAGGCCGCTTTCGCGCGAGTAGAAGGCCGGGAACTCGTCGGTGCCGTAGCCGATGACGGGCACGCCGTGGGTTTCCAGCCACTCGAGCGTGGCGGGCAGGTCGAGAATGGCCTTGGCCCCGGCGCACACCACGACGACTGGCGTGCGCGCCAACTCCGGCAGGTCGGCTGAGACATCGAGCGCCGTTGTACTCAACGCCGCTTCCCCCAGCCGGCGATGCACCCCGCCGATGCCGCCCGTGGCAAACACACGGATGCCCGCCCACTGCGCGGCGATCATGGTGCCGGCCACGGTGGTGCCGCCGTCGCGCTTCTGGGCCACGGCCACGGCGTAATCGCGGCGGCTGACCTTCATCACGCCTTGCGCGTGGGCCAGGTGCTCTAGCTCGGTTTCGCTCAGGCCGACCTTCACTTCGCCGTTGAGCACGGCAATGGTGGCCGGGCTGGCCCCCCCGGCGCGCACGGTGGCCTCCAGGGTGCGCGCCAGTTCCAGGTTCTGCGGCCAGGGCAGGCCGTGGGTGATGACGGTGGATTCCAGCGCCACGAGCGGGCGGCGGGCGTGCAGGGCCTCGCGCACTTCCGGGCTAAGCGTCGGCAATGGGTAGGGCATGGGTCTCTCGTCTCGCAGGCCGGGCTATTTGGGCGCCGGCGTAGTCGGGTCGCCGGGGTAGCCGCTTTCCAGCAAGCCAATGGCGGTCAGCAGGCGCTGGTTGCGCTCCGGCTCGCCCGCCGCCCGCCGGAACCCGGCCACATACTCAATGATGCGGTCGGCCAGCACGTCATCGACCGGCAGGCCCTCGGCGCGGGCCTCGCGCAGGCCCTTGGTCAGCGCCAGGATCAGATCGGACTCGGCGCTGGCGCGGGTGGTGTCGCGCAGCCAGCGGGCATACGACCGGGCATCGGTGAGCTCGTCATTGGCCAGCGTGCGGTGGCTGGCCTTCCAGGTGTCGATCAACTGCTGGTGAATCTTGTCGTGGCCGGTCGGGTCGGCCTCCAGCTTGAGGTCGGGGTCGATATCGGGGTCGGGCCGGATATGCCCGACGCTGACCCAAATGACCTCGGCCCCCATGTCGGAAAATTTCTGGCGGGTGTTCTTTTGCTGAAAGAGCGCGTGCAGCGCCTGGCGGTAGGGGATGCCGGCCGCCGCCTCGGGCTGGTTGCCGTCGCGCGGCGGCGGGATCAACTCATCCATGCGGTGCCGCGCGATCCAATCGCCCACGGTGCCGCGCACCGCCCCGGTAATCATGTCAGACCAGACCTCCAGGCCGTTGGCCGACACCTTGCGGCTGTAGGCGGCGCGCCGGATGGCCCCGGTCATCACCGGGTAGGGGTTGGCCTCGGTGCGCACCTGGCGGGCGCGGATGCGGAAGCGCACGCGCATGTCATTGACGACGATGGGCAGGCCGTCCTTGGTCATCAGCTTGATGTTGTCTTTGGTGCGCTCGACTTCGCGCAGGTCGTAGGCCTCGCGCAGCGTCTCGAACCGGCGCAGGAAGTGTGTGCCCGCGCCCAGCACCGCCGACGGCCCCACCACGCGCTCAAACAGCGCGGCGTTGCCAATCTTGATATCCACCCAGCCCGGCCCGCCGATGCGCAGCATGGGGTTTGTGTCGGGGTGGGCCACTAGCGCCTTGCCCTCGCTGATCGTCATGCGCGGGTAGTCGCGGCCAAAAAATGTAGAGGTCAGGTAGCGCAGCGCCTGCTGGAAGTTGGGCAGTTCCAGCA
>JAYUUW010000227.1:0-2723 GCA_043754665.1 Anaerolineales bacterium
TCGCCGGCGGCGGCGGGCAGGGCGGTGGCTGGCCCCAGGCGGCCATCGGCCGCCCAGAGCAACACTTGCACCTGATCGGCGTTAAGAGTATCGGCCAACAGCCGGGCGGCGGCGGCCAACTGGGTGTCGAGGTCCAGGCTGCCGCCCAATTGCAGCGCGGCCTGGTTAAGCTGCCCGAGGCGGCGGGCCTGGTCGTCGAGCGACTGCGCCTGCTCCAGGCTGGCCTCGTATTGGCGGGCATTCTCCAGCGCCACCCCGGCGCGGGCGGCAAAGGCCTGGGCCAGCGCGGCGTGGGCGGCGGTGAAGCCCCCGGCCGTCGTTTCTAGCTCGATCAGCCCGAGCACATCGTCGCCGCCGGCCAGCGGCACACCCAGCCAGGCGCGGGCCGCGCCGCCAAAGCGCGTGTCGTGGCCGGTGTCGGCCACCAGAGCCACGCGGCGGGTGCTGAGCACATCGCCCAGCGGGCTGCCGGCGGTGAGGCTGAGGCGGTCGGCCACGCGGTCGGCCGCCAAATGGCGCACGGCGGCGGCGTGCCACTCACCCACCCCCCGGCGGCGGGCGCGGGCCGACCCGGTGCGCAGCCAGACGACGGCGCGGGCATAGGGCAGCAAGCGCTGCAACTGGTCGAGTGCCACGGTCACCAAATCGGCGACGCGCAGGGTGGCGGCCAGCGCGACCGACGTTTCGGCCAGCGCTTCTAGCTCGGTGGTGCGGGCCTGCGAGACGGCCAGCCCTTGCCGGGCCTGCTCGTACAACTGGAGGTTGTCGAGCGCCACGGCGGCTTGCCCGGCGGCGGCGGCCAACAAGCGCTCTTGCCGGTCGGTGAAGGCGGCCGGCGCGGCGCTGTGGGCCACCAGCGCACCCACCACGCGCTCGCCCAACAGCAGCGGCACGCCCAGGTAGGCGGCGGCTGGGGCCGCGCCGGCGCGCAGTAGCGGCTGCCCGGCGGTTAGTTCGACGCCTTGCGCTTGGGCCTCGGCGGCCAGGTCGCCGGCCAGGCTGAGCGGCTGGCGGTTGAGCAGCAGGTGGCGCAGCAGGCCGGTGGGCGGGCGCGGCGGCAGGTCGGCGATCTGCCCGGCTGGGCCTTCGACCACCAGCGGGAAGGTGACCAGATGGCGAGCATCATCGTACAGGGCCAGCGTGAACTGCGGCAGGCCGGCCACGCTGGTCAACTGTTCGCGCAGGGTGGCGTACAGCTCGGGCCGGTCGGCGGCGCGGCTGAGGGCGCGCACCATTTGGTTGGCGACGGCCTGCTCCTGCGTGCGCTCGCGCAGCCGGATGTTTTGCAGTGCCATGACGGCTTGCTGCGCCACGGCCCAGGCCAGATCGAGGTCGGCCGGCAAGAAGCGGCGGCCGGCGGACTGACCCAGGCCGATAAGCCCGGCCAGGCGGCCCTCGGCGGCCAGCGGCAGGAAGAGCGCCGCGCCCAAAGCCGGGCCGACCCAGGCCAAGGACTCGGGGCGGAGCAGGCTGGTATCCAGCGCGGCGCGTTCGACCTCGACCAGCAGCGGGGCTTCAGCGCCCGCCAGCCGCTCAAGCAGCGGGTTGTCGGTGAGGGGCAGGGCGGCGATGGGGCCGGCCGGCAGCCGCGACTGGGCGACGACATACGGCACGGCGCGCGGCACTTCGGTTTCGAACAGCACGCCGGCGGCGAAGTCGGCCCCCAGCGCCTCGCGCAGCACTTGCAGCGTGCCGGTGAGCACGGCGGCCTGATCGCGCGCGCCGGCCAACTCACCGGCGAGGCGGTTGAGCAGGCTGAGGCGCTGGGCGCGGCGCTCGCCTTCGAGGGCGCGGCGGGTGTTCTCCTCTTCCAGCTCCTGCGCGTGGCCGACGCTCTCCTCGTATTGGCGGGCGTTGTCGAGCGCTACGGCCAGGCGGCCGGCGAAGGCCAGCGCCAGCGGGGCGTGGGCCGCGCCGTAGAAATTGTCCTCGGCCTTCTCCAACACCAACACGCCGACGACCTCGCCCTGGCTGAGCACCGGCACGCCCAGCCACGAGCGCATGGTGCTGGCCTCTTTGAAACTGAAGCGCACATCGCGGGTGACATCGGGCACAAACACGACGCCGCGCGTGGCCGAAATTTCGGTGAAGAGCGTGGGCTGCGAGCGCTCGGCGCGCTGGACGACGCGCTCGGGGTCTTCGTGCGAACTGCGTGCCCCGCTGAGCACCCAGCGGTTGTCGTTCAGGTCGCGTTTCCAAAAGGTGGCGCTGTCGTAAGGGATCAGGCGGCGCAGTTGGTCGAGTGCCAGCGGGATAACCTCGGCCCCGCGCAGGGTGCCGACGATGGCGCCCGAGACCTCGGTGAGCGCGCCCAACTGCACGGCGCGGCCCTGCGCTTCGGTGAGGCGGTCTTCGGCCTGGGTGAGGGCCTGGGCGTTCTCAATGGCCAGCGTGGTCTGGCTGGCGAAGACTTCGAGCATCTCGAGCACCAGGCCCTGCGGCGTTTCGGGGTCACGCGGCGCGCTCAGGCTGATGAGGCCTTCGATCTCGCCGCGCGCGCCGGAGAGCGGCACGAGCAGCAGATCGTCGGGGTGCCATTGCCCAGCGGTATGGGCCGGCCGCACCGCGCGCGGCTGGTCGAGATCGAGCGCGCTGTACACATCGGCGGTCTGCGTGTGCGGCACCAGGAACACGCGGTTGCTGCGGAACTCTTCGCGCAGGAAGGGCTGTAAGCGTTCCCACGGCACGGGCTGGTGCTGCAAGCGCTCGGCCACGGCCGGGGC
>JAYUUW010000228.1:0-3365 GCA_043754665.1 Anaerolineales bacterium
GTGATCGCCATGGCGATCACGCCAGCCACCGCCAGGCCCTGCCGTCTCCCGCACTGACCGAACTGCTGCCGCCGATGAGCGAGCCCCCGGAACCCGGCCGCGACCGCCGGCGAGCCGTCGCCAGTCGCGCTCAACCCGCCCCGCTCTGTCTTCAGTACCTCGGCCGCGCGGCGTTCCGCTGAATAGACTCTGCTATACTCGCCGCACGATGCCCATCCACAAGTTGGCGGCCGTCGCCTGACCCGCCTGACCCATGCCGCTGGCCCTCATTCACGACTGGCTCAACCAAATCGGCGGCGCGGAAGACGTGCTGGCCGCGCTCGTCGGCCTGTTCCCGGCTGCGCCGATTTACACGTCGATCTACGCGCCGGCGCAGATGCCGGCCGTTTATCGGCAGTGGCCGATTCATGTGTCGTTCATGGATCGCCTGCCCGGCGTGCACCGCCGCCACCAGCCCTACCTGCCGCTCTACCCGCTGGCCTTCGAGCGCTTCAACCTGGCCGGCTTCGATCTGCTGCTCTCGAACAAAAGCGGCTTCTGCCACGGGGTGCGCAAGGCCCCCGGCGCGGTGCATGTGTGCTACTGCCTGACGCCCACCCGCTACGTGTGGGGCTTCGACACCTACGCCGCCCGCGAGGGCCTGGGCCGCGCCGCCCGCGCCGTGCTCCAGCCGCTGCTGGCCGGCCTGCGCCGCTGGGATTACGCCGCCGCCCAGCGCGTCGATCACTTCATTGCCATCTCGGCGGAGGTTCAGCGGCGTATCGCCCAGTTCTACGGGCGGGAATCGGTCATTATCTATCCGCCGGTCGATACCGCCCGCTTCGCCGCCGCCGCGCCCGATACGTCCGGCGGCTATTTTCTGAGCCTCGGCCGCCTGATCCCGTACAAGCGCGTCGATCTGGCGGTGCAGGCCTGCACGGCGCTCAACCTGCCGCTGCTGGTGGCCGGCGACGGCCGTGACCGTGCCCGCTTGGAGCGTTTGGCCGGTCCTACGGTAAAATTCCTCGGGCGCGTGCCGGCGGCCGACCTGCCCGCGCTGCTGGCCGGGTGCCGCGCCTTCATCTTTCCCGGCCTGGAAGATTTCGGCATCACGCCGGTGCAGGCGCTGGCGGCGGGCCGGCCGGTGGTGGCCTTCGCCGGCGGCGGCGCGCTCGATATCGTGCAAGACGGCGTCAACGGCGTGCTCTTTCACACGCCCTCCGTCGCCGCGCTGTCGGCCGCGCTGGAGCAGGTGGCGCGCCTGCCGGTCGATCCGCCCGCGCTGCGCGCCTCGGCCGCCCGCTTCGACCGCCCGGTGTTCGAAGCACAGCTACAGGCGTTCTTGCGCGCCAAAACCGGCCAACCGTTCGGGGCCTAAGGCAGACCTAGCGGACCCTGGGCGTTGACCCGCCCCCGAGTCCCTTGAGTCCCCTGAGTCCCCCTCCCATCTGAGGGTCCATGGAACTCCGTCACTACCTCACACTCGCCCGCCGCTGGTGGTTCCTGTGGCTCCTCCCGCCGCTCATCGTCGGCGCGTACGGCCTCGCCACCTACCAGGCCCCGGCTACCGTCTACAACGCCGGCGTGCGCTACGCCGTGGGGCAGCCGGCCGGGCTGGAGGAAACGGCCGGCTACGACCCCAACTACTACCGCTGGCTCACCTCCGAGTACGTCGCCACGGCGCTGAGAGATTGGGTACCCACCAGCGACTTCGCCGCCGCCGTCAGCGCCCAGTTGGCCGCCGGCGGGGTCGACGTGCCGGCCGCCGCGCTGCGTGGCGCCTTGGGCGCGGATAACGCCCGCAGCATCCTGATCGTCTACCTCACCTGGCCCGCCGCCGACCAGGTGCCGGCCATCTTCGCCGCCATCACCGCTGCCTTGCAGGCCAACGCCACCGTCTTCCCGCAGTTGGGCGGGTTGGCCGCCGCCGCCGTCCCGCTCGACGCGGCCCTGCCCGGCCCGGTGGCCCCCGGCCTGCGCAGCCGGCTCGACTTGCCGCTGAAGGTGGCCATCGGGCTGGCCGCCGGGCTGGCGCTGGCGCTGCTGGCCCACTATTTCGACCCGTTTGTGCGCGACCGGCGCGACCTGGAGCACATGGGCCTGCCGGTGCTGGGCGACGTGCCGCGCCGCCGCGGATGACCCGAGGCCATCTGGTACAATACGCGCGCCATGTCGATTAACGATTACTTTCGCATTCTGCGCCGCTGGTGGTGGCTTTTGCTCGTCCTGGGGGCCCTCACGGCGGGCAGCGCCTACATCTTCAGCGCCGCCCAAACCAAGGTCTATAAGTCCACGGCCTTCGTGAGCGTGCAGGTCTCTCGGCCCGATTTTGGGCTGAGCCAGGCCGCCAAGGCGCTGCTGCGCAACTACGTGTCCACCATCGACACCGTTAAGTTCGCCAAGCGCGTGATCGACCAGCTCGGGCTCGATATGGACCCGAACCAACTGCTGGCCGACAGCACCATCGCCTCGGACGACTCGCGCTTTGTCATTCAGATCGATGTCGAGAACACCGACGGCGACACCGCCAACGACATCGCCCGCGTGTGGGCCGAGGAATTCCGGGCCTGGCGCGACTCCGAAAACGCCACCGTCCAGCGCGAAGATCAGATCAAAGCCACGCTGCTCGACGACCCCAAGTACGGGCTCGACCGGCCCCAGCGCGACATCAACACCCTGGCCGGCGGCATCTTGGGCCTGCTGCTGGGCGGCGTGATCGTCTTCCTGGTCGAGTACCGCGAGGCCAGCGTCATTCGTTTCGCCGAAGATGTCGAGCGCGGCCTCGGGCTGCCGGTGCTCGGCGCCATCCCGCCGGACGCGGCCGCCGGTGGCCGGGGCCGGGCCGGGCGCGCAAGCTAAAGGGCCGCTGTCATGCCATCTACCAATTCTCAGCTTGTCACGCTCTCTGACCCGCGCTCGCCCATGGCTGAAGCGTTTCGCACCCTGCGCACCAACCTCATGTTCTCCAGCCTGGAGCATCCGCTGACCACACTGCTGGTCACCTCGCCCGCGCCGGAGGAAGGCAAGAGCACCACGCTCGCCAACCTGGCCGTCAGCCTGGCCCAGGGCGGCCGGCAGGTCATCCTGGTCGATTGCGATTTGCGCCGCCCGCGCCAGCACGAACTGTTCGGTGTGCCCGCTGAGCCGGGCCTGAGCAATGCCATCCTCGCCAAAGTAGACGCGCCGCAGTTGGTCGCCACCGGCGTCGACGGCCTGTCGCTGCTGCCCGCTGGGGCAGTGCCGCCCAACCCGGCCGACCTGCTCGGCTCGCGCCGCATGGAAGCCATCATCGCCAATCTCAAAACGCGCGCCGACCTCGTGCTGTTCGACGCGCCGCCCGTCATCGCCGTCACCGACGCCGCGCTGCTGGCCTCCAAGCTCGACGG
>JAYUUW010000229.1:0-3412 GCA_043754665.1 Anaerolineales bacterium
TCCCGACGCCGCGCTCGGCCTCGACCTGCTGCTGGCTTGGGATTTTTGGCTCGGCGCGGACAGCGTCGGCGGCACGCTGTACGAAGTGACGCTGCGTAAGCTGGTGGAGCACCTGGTGGCGCCCGCGCTCGGGCCGGAGTTGTTTGTGCGCTTCGCCGGCGGGCGCGGGCCGAACTCGCTGTTGGCCTCCAACTCCGAGTTTCAAGGCCACGCCTCCGTGACCATCCTCGCCATGCTCGACGACGACGCCTCGCCCTGGGTGGCCGAGGCCGGCGGCCGGGCGGCGGTGCTCGAACAGAGCCTGGGCGACGCCGTGCGCTGGCTGATGACCGAACTCGGCTCAGACCCCGCCCGCTGGCAGTGGGGCCGCCTGCACCGCATGACCGCGCCGCACGCGCTGGCGGTGCGCAAGCCGTTCGACCAGGTCTTCAACAACGGGCCGTACCCCATCGGCGGCGACACGGACACGGTCTGCCAGACGGCCTACCTGCAAGAAGCGCCCTATGCCGCCGCCGCCGCCGCGCCCACCTACCGCGCGATCGTGGACCTCGGCCACTTCGACCGCAGCGTGCACATCGCGCCGCCGGGCAACTCCGGCCTGCTGGGCGACCCGCACTACAACGATCTGCTGCCGCTGTGGCTGCGCGGCGAGTACGTGCCGGCCATCTGGTCGCGCGCCGCCGTCGAGGCCGCTGCCGCCGAGCATCTGACGCTGGAAGCCTAACCGGTCACGGCCCCCTCGAATCAAAACGGGCCGGTCAGTGACTCTGACCGGCCCGGCACATTTACCGCGCTCCACCGCTTGGCTCGGGCAGCCCGCCGCCTCAACCCTTCCGCCTGATTTGTCACTTCGAATAAACCTTGGGGCAGTACGCTAACCCTCAAGGCAGAAACGGGGCTACCGTCGCTGTCCCCCAAGATTCCATTGTCATTTCGAACCGGCCTCAGGCCAAATGACCTACCGCCTCCTCCGCGCCGGTGAGAAATCTCACCTTGCATTGGCCTCGTCTATCGCTGCCCAAGCCAACCCGGACTACGCCGCCGGCGGCTCCGGCGCGGCGATGGCTGGAGCAGGGGCCTCGGGCTTCAGGATGACCAATGCCAGCGGCGGCAGCGTCAGCAGCAGCGAATACGGCTGGTCTTGCCACGCAATCGCATCCGCCGGCAGGCCGCCCCGGTTGCCCATGTTGCTGCCGCCGTAGGCCTCCGCGTCGCTGTTGAGCAGTTCTTTGTAAAAGCCCGCGCGCGGCACGCCCACCCGGTAGCCCTCGCGCGGCACCGGCGTAAAGTTCGCCACCACCACCACAAACTCGGCTGTGTCCGCCGCCGCGCCTGCTGCCGCGCCGCGCCGCAGAAAGCTCACCGCGCTCTGGTCCACATCGCGCAGGTCAATCCACTGAAAGCCTTCCCAGCTAAAGTCCACCTGGTGCAGCGCCGGCTCGTTTTTATACAGATGGTTCAGGTCGCGCACATAGTGCTGTAGCTGCCGGTGCAGCGGGTGCTCCAGCAGTTCCCAGGTCAACTGGTCGTCCTCGTTCCACTCGCGCCACTGGCCGAACTCGCCGCCCATGAACAGCAGCTTCTTGCCGGGGTGCGTGGCCATAAAGCCGTACAGCGCCCGCAGGTTGGCAAAGCGCCGCCAGTTGTCGCCCGGCATGCGCGTCAGCAGCGAGCCTTTCAGGTGCACCACCTCGTCGTGCGAGAACGGCAGCACAAAGTTCTCACTAAATGCGTACATCAGCGAGAAGGTCAGGCTGTGGTGGTGGTAGCGCCGGTAGACCGGGTCTTTGCCCATGAAGTCGAGGATGTCGTGCATCCAGCCCATGTTCCACTTCAGGCTGAAGCCCAGCCCGCCCAGGTACGTCGGGCGCGTCACCAGCGGCCAACTGGTCGACTCCTCGGCGATGGTCAGCACGTCGGGGAACTGCGCGTGCACCTGCTCGTTGAAGCGCTTGAGAAAGCGCACCGCCTCCAGGTTCTCGCGCCCGCCGTACTCGTTGGGCACCCACTGGCCGCTCTCGCGCGAGTAGTCCAGGTATAGCATCGAAGCCACCGCGTCAACCCGCAGCCCGTCGATGTGGTACTTGTCGAGCCAGAACAGCGCGTTGGTCAGCAGAAAGGCCGCCACCTCGTTGCGCCCGAAGTTGAAAATCAGCGTGCCCCAATCCTGGTGCTCGCCCTTGCGCGGGTCGGCGTGCTCATACAAATGTGTGCCGTCGAACTGCGCCAGCCCGGTCGCGTCCTTGGGGAAGTGCGCCGGCACCCAATCCAGAATAATGCCCAGCCCGGCCTGGTGCGCCGCGTCGACGAAATAGCGAAAGTCATCCGGCGTGCCGAAGCGGGCCGTCGGCGCGAAGTACCCAATCACCTGGTAGCCCCACGAGCCGTCAAACGGGTGCTCGGCGATGGGCAGCAGTTCCAGGTGGGTGTAGCCCAGGTCGCGGGCATAGGGCACCAGCGTGTCGGCCAGCTCGCGGTAGGTGAGCCAGCGGCCGCCCTCGGCCCGCCGCCACGAGCCCAAATGCACCTCGTACACGTTCATGGGCGCGTCCAGCGCCTGCCGCGCCGGCCGCTGGCTGCGCCAATCTGCATCCTGCCAGACGTACTGCTCGAGGTCCCACACCATCGAGGCCGTGCTGGGCCGCACTTCCATGGCAAAGCCATACGGGTCGCTCTTGGTCAGCAGCGCGCCGCCGGCCTGCGACTTGATCTCGTACTTATACAGGTCACCCTGCGCCAGCCCCGGCAAAAACAGCTCCCACAGCCCGCTCGCGCCGCGCGGGCGCATGGCGTGGCGGCGGCCGTCCCACTGGTTGAAGTCGCCCACCACACTCACGCGCACGGCGTTGGGCGCCCACACCGCGAACAGCACGCCCGCCACGCCGTCGTGCGTCAGCGGGTGCGCCCCGAGTTTGTCATACAACTGGAAGTGGTTGCCCTCGCCGAACAGGTACAGGTCGTACTCGGTCAGCACCGGCAGAAAGCGGTAGGCGTCGTCGGCCAGGTATTCGCGGCCGTCGGGCAGGGCGATGGCGAGTTGGTAGGGGAAGGCCGCGCTGGCCGCGGGGAAGGTGAGTTCGTAGAAGCCCGCCGCATCCACGCGCGCCATGGGCAGGCGTGCCTTACCCCGCGCCACCGCCACGCCGGCCGCCTGTGGCTGATAGGTGCGAATGACCAGGCCGCTGTCATCGGCGGTGCGGTAGGCATGTTGGCCGAGCAGGTCGAACGGGGCGCCGTGCGTGCCGGCCACGAGGGCGGCGATGGCGGCGGGGGCGGCGGTGGGCACACTTGCACCTGCGACGCGGTCGGGCATGGGCATCTCCTAAAGGTGTTACGCGGGCTTATCCGCACCCGGTGCAAGTGCAGGTGTGGCGGCTCCTAACGAAGTGCGGCGCGGCGGATGTGCGTCAAG
>JAYUUW010000230.1:0-3394 GCA_043754665.1 Anaerolineales bacterium
GAAGGGGGCCATCCGCTGAGCGGCACCATGACCCCCGCCGGCAATAAGAACGCTGCGCTGCCGCTGCTGGCGGCCTGCCTGCTGACCACGGAACCCGTGACGCTGCGGCGCGTGCCGGCCATCCGCGATGTGGCCACGATGCGGGCCATTTTGGAAGAGCTGGGCACGCAGGTGGAGGAACTGGGGCCGGAAACCTGGCGGCTGCACACGCCGCAGGTGACCGGCGCCCGCCCCACCCCCGACTTATGCCGGCGCATTCGGGCCTCGATGCTGGTGGCCGGGCCGATGCTGGCGCGGCACGGCGAAATTATGCTGCCGCTGCCGGGGGGCGATGTGATCGGCCGGCGGCGGCTAGACACGCACCTGCTGGCGCTGGAGGCGCTGGGCGCCGAGATTAACTATGACCAGGGCCAGTTCCACATGACGGCCAGCGATCTGCGCGGCACAAGCATGCTGCTGGACGAGTGCAGCGTGATGGCGACCGAGAACGCGGTGATGGCGGCGGTGCTGGCCGAGGGCGTCACGACCATCCGCAATGCGGCGTCGGAGCCGCACGTGCAGGACCTGTGTTTGTTCCTCAACCAGATGGGCGCGCGGATTGAGAACAGCGGCTCGAACTGCCTGGTGATTACGGGTGTGACGGCGCTGGGCGGCGGCGACTACACCATTGGGGCCGACTTCATGGAAGTGGCCAGCTATATTGGCGCGGCGGCCGTGACCGGCGGCGAGATCCGCATTGCGCAGGCGGGCGTGGCGCACCTGGATATGATCCGCCTGGTGTTTGAGCGGCTGGGCGTGCGCTGGACCACCGAGGGCGACGATGTGCTGGTGCCCAGCAGCCAGTCGCTGACGATAGTGCCGGACCTGGGCGGCGCGATCCCCGAGATCAAGACGAACGTGTGGCCGGCCTTCCCCACGGACCTGACAAGCGTGGCGCTGACGGTGGCGACGCAGGCGGCCGGGTCGGTGCTGTTCCATGATTGGATGTACTCGGGCCGCATGTACTTCACCGACAAGCTGGTGAGCATGGGCGCGCGCATCATCTTGTGCGACCCGTATCGCTGTCTGGTGCAGGGGCCGAACTACCTGCAAGGCGAGCAGCTGGAGTCGCCGGACATTCGGGCGGGCATGGCGCTGCTGCTGGCGGCACTGTGCGCGCGCGGCACGTCGGTCATCCGCAACATCGGGCAGATCGAGCGCGGCTATGAGCGGATTGACGCGAAGCTGCGGGCGCTCGGGGCGCACATCGAGCGGGTGAGCGATTAGGCTGGGCCGGCGGCGAAAGCCATTACACACCACCATCGCGTGAGCAGCGAATACGTGCAGTTGCGTTGCTCATAGACCTGGCTGAGACCGGGCGAGATTTCTCACCCCCTTGAAGGCAGCGTGACTGCCAATGGCCTGAGGGGGGCTTCGAAATGACAGTACATAGGGCATAATAGCGGCCGGCGGCCGTTTGGGCCGGGCTGGCGGCGCGTGCGCGTCAGCGGATGGGCGGGTCGGACTTGGGTGTTTCGTCGGCGGGCGCGGGCAGCACGCGCTTGAGCACCGAGCGGATGAGCTCGAGCAGCAGGTTCTGCTGGTAGCCGACGGTCCAGGCCAGCAGGTAGAGCAAGGCCGGGCGCACTTCCATGTTGGCGGGCTGTTCGTTGACCAACTGGAACAGGGCCGGCAGGCCTAGCCCGGCCACCAACCCCATGAGCGGTCCCACAAACAACCCCACGAGCGGGCTCAGGTAGTACCAGCGCGCGTGCTGCTGGTCGAAGTCTTCAACGTGGCGCTGGAGGGCGAAGAAGGCCGCCGCCAGACCGCCCAGCGCGCCCCAGAAGGCCGTATTGAAGAGGGCCAGGGCGTCCATGCCTGCGATGAGATCACCGAAGCCAATAAGGGGCGTCGATGGGGCAACACCAGTTGTAATACCCACACCGTTCAGAACGGCCATGAGACGCGGGGTAGAAAAGAATCCAATGACGACCGCCACCAGGATGATGACGAGATAGGCCAAGATGGACTGCGGCTGCTCCAGCAACGAACTATGCTGGATACGCGTGAGGCGGTAGCGGACGTAGGTGACCTCGCGCAGGGCGTTTTCGTACCTGTCTTTGCTATGCAGCAGCATGTTGCGAGCCGAGGCCAGGCGGTCAATCATCTCAGTGACGAGCAGTTGGCTGCCGCGCTCTAGATGGGCGGCGTCTACCTCTAGCTCGGCAATTTCATCCCATAACTCAGTGAGACGCGCTTCGGGGATGAGCAGTTTGACGAGGGCCTTGTCGGCCTTGAGGGACGGTGCGCGCTTGTAGACGGCGCTGGATGGGCCGACGTTTTCGGTAAGCTGTAGGCCGCCGGCCACGGCCATCGCTGCCCCGCCGCCCGAGGCCAAGGCCGCGCTCCTGGACGCGCCGCCCCCGCCGCCGGTCTCGGCTCCGGCCATGGCCGCCGCCCCCTCCCCGGCCGCGACGACGACGGCTGACCCGCCCCCTTCCCCATCGGAACTGACCACAGAGACAACCGTTGAAGACCCACCCTCGCCGGGCTCGGCCATACCTTCAGCGGCGGGCACAACTTCGACCGGCGGTGCGGTGACGATGACGACGGCCGATTCGGCGGGAGCTTCGGCCGAGGCGGCGTCGAACGCGGCGGCGAGGTCGGCGGGGAGCGGCGGCTCAGACGCGCCAAGCGCGGCCAACTCGGCGGGCGACAGATCGCGCGGGGGTGGTAGGGTGTCGGGCACACTTGCACCTGCGGCGGCGTTGGGCATGGGCATCTCCTAAAGATATTGCGCGCGCTTATCCACACCCGGTGCAAGTGCAGGTGTGGCGGCCTCCGAAGCAGCGTTACTCCATGACGGCGATGACTTCGATTTCGACGCGGCCACCCTTGGGCAGCGCGGCGACCTGAACCGTGGAACGGGCCGGGAAATCGCCGCTGAATTGCTCGGCGTAGACGGCGTTCATGGCGGCGAACTCGGACAGGTCGGTCATGAAGACGGTGGTCTTGATGACTTGGGCGACGCTGCTGCCGGCGGCGGCGAGGACGGCGGCGAGGTTGGCCCAGACCTGGCGGGTTTCGGCTTCGATGCCGCCAGGGACGATGGCGCCGGTGGCGGGGTCGAGGCCAAGCTGGCCGGCGGTGTAGACGAACGGGCCGAAGCGCTGGGCCTGGGAGTAGGGGCCGATGGCCTTGGGGGCCTGGTCGGTGGTGACGATTTGACGGGCGTGGGGCATGGGGTGGTTCTCCTTAGGTGAACGGGTGAGGGGCGATTGTAGGCCCTGATGCGGAGGTGGTCAAAGGGGGAAGTGGGAGGTGAGAGGTGGGAGCGGCGCGTAGACGCAGTCGGCAGGGCGCGTAGACGCAGGACGGGCGCGAGGGGAGAGGCGGGTTGGTCGCCCTCATC
>JAYUUW010000231.1:0-2300 GCA_043754665.1 Anaerolineales bacterium
GGCGACGTGCGCACGCAGACGCGCGAGGCCTGGCAGCAGGTGCTGGACCTGAACCTGACCGCACCGTTCTTCTGCGCCCAAGCGGCGGCGCGGCTCATGGCCGCGCGGGGCGGCGGAGCGATCGTGAACATCAGCGACCTGGCCGGCTTGCAGCCCTGGCCGCGCTACCCGGCGCACTCCGTCAGCAAGGCCGGGCTCCTCATGGTGACCGAGGTGTTGGCCAAGGCGCTGGCGCCGCAGATACGTGTGAATGCGGTTGCCCCGGGACCGGTGGTCAAGACCGTCGGGTGGGACGACGAGCGCTGGCGCCAGTTGGGCGATTACAACTTGCTCAAGCGCACAGGTTCTGGCGAGGATGTGGCCCGCGCTGTCCTGTACTTGCTGGAAGCCGATTTTGTCACCGGCCAGACCCTGGTGGTCGACGGCGGCCACGTGATCGCCTAGCCCGGCCTGAGACCGCCAATGGCGAACCGTCAAAACCTGCTCTGCAAACGTATGTGTACCAAAGGCCAGATGCGCGCGGCTGGCTTCAAACAGCGGGGCCACAACGCCAGCCCGCTGGGGCGGCATGGGCAGCTGTTTGTTTCAAGCGACTTCCTGTGCTAGATCTCTTCGTAGCGCTTGAGGCCTAGCTGGCTCGCCACCCCCATCCGCTTCAACCCTTCCCACAACAGCCAGGCGATCAGTCCACCCAGGAGCCCTCCACTTACCGCCGCGACGAGGCCGCCCACCACGATATTCGGCAGCGTGCTATAGCCGTAGAAGAAAATGAAGAATTCGACCACCAGCGCGTTGCCCAGCGCGCCGGCCAACATTGCCGCCGGCAGGCTTGGCCTATAGCGCCCAGCCGCGAACCCTAGGTCCGCGCCCAGCCCTTCGAGCCCCGCCAGTACAATCGTCAGCGCGCCCGAGGGGTTGCCGAGCAGCATTTCGAGAAAGCCCTGTATCACGCCGTACAGTGTCGTTGCTCCCGGCCGGCAAACCAGCAGGCCAGCCAGTACCGGTGCAATCATATATAGGCCGGACACGCTAATCCAGCCCAGCGGCCCCAGGAACGCAAATAGAAGCGACGCCGGCCTCAACAACGGCGTGACAATCCAGGCCGCCAGCAGCCCGCCCGCCACCGCAATCACCGCCAGCGTCAACAAATCGGTAGTCGAAAAATATCGGCGTTTGGCTTCAGTTTGCTTCATCGTGCCTCTCCTGGCTAGGCCCCTATTAACCGACCGAGTGTTGTGCGTCGAGCGATCCCGAGAATAATCCACGTGTGCGCAGCGCTTGGCGCAAGGCCCGGCTGCCATAGGCTTTGTCGGCCTGCAACTTGTGCGGGCGATCGGGTGATCGTCCGCGGCGCCTTCCCCCTAGCGCCTGCCACGTTTGGTGATGGAAAATGGACGGGGGCGTGGACGCAACATCAACGTCGAATTGGGCACGTAGCTGCGGTGCGCTTTGCTTACAGGGTGGTGGAACGGTTCTCATTATCACGGGCCATTCGTTCTACCTCCATCATCACTTCCCGCAGCGGCACCCCGTTGGCCTCGGCTAAGCGCCGGCAATCGTCGTATTCTGGTATGAGCCGCAGGACCTTTTCTCCGGCCAGCGCCGCCTTGACGCGCGCCGTGCCGTAGCGAGTATTAACCTCCCGCATTTGCCGCGCAAGTGAACGGCGTTCAACGACTTGGCGGCGCAGCCCCAGCGTGGTGGTCTCGTTGAAAATGATTTCACTGACCAGCGCTTCATCCGGAAGACGGCATAGCACGGCCAGGACATGGCCCGGCCGGTTCTTCTTCATAAAAGCCTCGGACAACCAGATGTCGAGCGCGCCGACCGCAAACAAGCGGGTAAAGATATGCTCGTAGAGCTGTGGGCTCATGTCGTCGATATTTGTTTCTAGCAGCAGCAGACTTTCATAATTGGCCGCGGCCGCACTCACCCCCAGGATCACGCGCAACACATTCGGGTACTCAGCCTCGCGGCGACCCGCGCCATAGCCGACACGATCGAGCTGCATCGGCGGGATACCGCCAAAGCCATTGGCGATTGTGACCAGGATTGCGGCGCCGGTGGGGGTAACGGTTTCGCCAGCCGCCATGGCGCCCGTGACCGGAACACCGTGCAAGAGCTCAACCACGGCCGGGGCGGGTAGTGGCAGCAGCCCATGGGCCGAATGGGTGAACCCGCGCCCCAGCGGGAGTGGCGAGACATGCACAGCCTCAATGCCCAGCAACGCCAGGCCACAGGTGACGCCAACGATATCGACAATCGCATCCACCGCCCCCACTTCGTGAAAGTGCACCTCG
>JAYUUW010000232.1:0-16401 GCA_043754665.1 Anaerolineales bacterium
CATGCGCGCCGCCGTCGGGCGAGCCGATGGGCGGGTAAGAATAGATGTTGCGCTTCCAGCCGGTGACAGCGCCGGCCGCGTCGCGCAGGGGGTCGGCGCCTTCGGCCACGTTGGGCTCCACGCGGTCCATGCGGAAGAAGCCGGAGGCGGCCATGCCGGCGGGCGCGAAGACATGCTGGCGCACGTAGTCGCGGTAGGTGAGGCCGGTGGCCTGCTCGATCATCAGGCCCAGCAGCACATAGCCCACGTTGCAGTAGCGGCAGCCCTGCCCCGGCGCAAAGTTGGCGGGCTTGTGCCGAAACCCCGGCAGGAAATCGGCCGTGGTGGTGACGGAGTAGTTGGGCCGGTCCACAAACAGCGCTTCGTAACTCTCGCCGGCCTCCTCGTCGGCGTCATCGCCAATGCCGGAGGTGTGCGTGAGCAGGTGGTAGACGTTGGCGGCCGGGTCGATGGTGGTGTCGGTGAGCTTCAGGTAGTCGAGCACGCGCGTGTCGAAGCTGAGGCGGCCCTGGTCGATGAGTTGCAGTGCAGCCACGGCGGTGAACAGCTTGGTGATCGAGGCGATGTCGAAGCGCGTGTGCAGGCCGGCCTTGACCTGCCAGGCGCGGCTGGCGTAGCCGTAGGCCTCGGCAAACAGCGTCTCGCTGCCGCGCGTGAGCAGCGCCACGCCGGAGAACAGGTCTTGCGCGGCGCGGTCAGTGAGGTAGGCGTGGAGGGTTTCGGCAGCGGTAGTGGTCATAGGAGTGGTTAGCCGGCGCGGCCGACCAGCCGCGCCAGCGCCTGCGCCAGGTCGGCGATCAAGTCATCCTGGTGCTCCAGGCCGACCGAGATGCGGATGAGGCCGGCGTCCACTTCGAGTGGGGAGCCTTGCGTTGAGCCGTGCGTCATAGCGGCCGGCACTTCAATGAGCGACTCGACGCCGCCCAGGCTCTCGGCCAGCGCGAACAGGCGGGTGTATTTGACGAGGTCATGCGCCGAGCCGCCGTCGAGGTAGAACGAGATCATGCCGCCGCCGTTGCGCATTTGGCGGCTCGCCACGGCGTACTGCGGGTGGCTATCGAGGCCGGGGTAGATCACCTCGCGCACCTGCGGATGGTCGGAGAGGAATTGGGCCACGGCCAGCGCGTTCACGGCGTGGCGGTCCATGCGCACCGGCAGCGTCTTCAGGCCGCGCAGCACCAAGAAGCAATCCAGGGGGCCGGGGATCGCGCCGGCGGCGTTCTGCAAGAACTTCAGGCGCTCATAGAGGGGCGTGTCGCTGGTGAGCACCGCGCCGCCCACCACGTCCGAATGGCCGCCCAAGTATTTGGTGGTCGAGTGGACGACGACATCGCAGCCCAGCGCCAGCGGCTGCTGCAAATAGGGCGTGGCAAAGGTGTTGTCGACGACGACACGCACGGCCGGGCTGTGCGCGTGTGCGGCCTGGGCCAGGGCGCGCAGGTCGGCCACCTTGAGGCGCGGGTTGGTCGGGGTCTCCAGCCACAGCCAACGCGTGGTGGGGCGCAGCGCGGCCTGCACGGTGGCCAGGTCGGTCATCTCGACAAAGCTGAAGTCGATGCCGTATTTGCGGTACTGCTGGTCGAACAGCCGGAAGGTGCCGCCGTAGACATCGTTGCCGGCCAGCACATGGTCGCCGGGGTCGAGCAGCTTGAGGAGCGTGTCGATGGCGGCCATGCCGGAGGCAAAGGCTAGCCCGTGCGCGGCCCCCTCCAGCGCGGCCAGGCAACTTTCGAGCGCGGTGCGGGTGGGGTTGCCGGTGCGGGCATAGTCGTAGCCCTTGTGCTCGCCCACCGCCTGCTGCACGTAGGTGGAGGTCTGGTAGATCGGCACCATCACCGCGCCGGTGGCCGGGTCGGGCGACTGGCCGGCGTGGATAGCGAGCGTTTCGAGGTGGTCTGCCGGATACGGGGCGGGATGGTCGGGGTGCGGGGCGGTCATGCCGCCTGCTTACTCAGAGCCCAGCGCCGCGACCGTGTCATCGTAAATCGGGAAGAGCGCGTCCAGCCCGGCCAGGTCGAGCACTTCGCGCACGCGCAGCGAGGGCTGCGACAGGGCCAGCCGGCCGCCGCGCGGCTTGAGCGCCTTTTGGGCCGAGATGAGCACGCGCGCGCCGGCGCTGCTGAGGTATTCGGTGCCGTCCATTTCGAGCACCAGGTGCACGTGGCCGTTGTCAATATATTCCTTGAGCTTGGCCTCGAGCGCGGCATAGGTGCTGGCGTCCACGCGCCCGGTCACGCGGATGACGTTGGCGCGCTTGTAGTCGCGAGTGGTGATTTCCATGGCGCTTCTCCTCTAATCAGCCGCCGCTTGGCGGTGCACTGCCCTGCCTGGCGTCATTATATATCGCCTTGGCCGGGGCGTCTCAGGGCCAACGCCCTGAGGCCGGGTTCGGAGTGACATGGAAAACAAGGGGCGCGGCGGCGAGGGCGCGGCTTTTACCCCGGCGGTTGACGCTTCGCAGCGCGGGCAACAAAAAGCGAAGCCGGCCTGCGCCGGCTGGGAAAGCTGCGGGGCCATAGGGCAGCGGTCAAAACGGGCAGCCGTTGCAAACTGGGGCGGGTGGTTCTGAACGCCATCTTCAGTCCGAGTTGCGGATTCCTCACCGGCCCGAGGGGAGCGCCAGGTCCAACGCCCGGAGGCCGGGTTCGGAACCCAAACACAGGACGTTTGGGCAGGTGTGACAAATCAGAAGGGAACATTGAGGCGGGCGGCTGTTGGAGCCAGGGGGAACGGCCGCCTGCACTCTGCCGACGGCCGACGGCCCCCTCCCACTTCCCACTTCTCACGTCCCACCTCCCGCCGCCGGCCTCCACTCCCTGCGGTATAATTGCCCGCATGGCCGACATCCCGCTGTACGAAGAGGGCGAGGCGATCCCCGCCCCGCTGCCGCGCGCCGAGGTGCGCTTCACCGAAGTCGCCATTCGGCCTTACAGCGACGGCCGGCGCATGCGGCTGCATTTCGCGCTGACGCCCTTTCTGGAGCGCCCGAGCGTCGAGGCCACCATCACCAACGCCAGTGGCGCGGGCGTGGCCGCCATGGACCTGATTGAGGCCATGGACACCGACTTCGACTTCACCCTGCACCTGCGCGGGCCGGAACCGGCCGGCCGGCACACCCTGCACCTGGAACTGTTCTACCGCGAGAGCGACGACCCCGACAGCGCCCGCCAACTGGTGGACGAGCGCACGCTCGACTTCTCACCGCACCCCGAGGCGGCCGGCTGACCATGCTGACCTACCCCGAGGCCTGGCTGCACGAATTGCTGGCCGCCGCCCGCACCATCGCCGTCGTCGGCCATTCTGATAAGCCCTTCCGCGACAGCTACATGATTGCGCGCTACCTGCGCAACGCTGGCTACGTGGTCTACCCGGTCAACCCCCATTTGCACACGCTCAACGGCGAACAGGTCTATTCGGACCTGCGCCAGATACCCGGCCAGATCGACATCGTCAACGTCTTTCGGCGCGCCGAATACCTGCCCGCCATCGTGGAAGACGCCATTGCCGTGGGCGCGCGCGCGGTGTGGGGCCAGTTCGGCGTGGCCGACCCGGCCGCCGAACAGCGCGCCCAGGCGGCCGGGCTGAAGGTAGTGGTCGACCGCTGCATCAAGGTCGAGCACCAGCGCTTGGGCCTGCCGCGCCGCACCTAGCCGCTGACCCTGACCGGCGCCCCACGGTGCCCGGTCAGGGCACCCAAATGCCGTTTAGACTCACACCCGCCTCGGTCGCGGCGGCTCCGCCCCCGACCAATTTGACGCCAGCCCGCGCCCCCGCCGGTCCCCCCGCGGTGGCGTTGGCTTCCACCCGCCGCCGCCGGCCGCGCGCATGATTACTCCCCGTAAAACCGTTTTCGCGCTGGCGCTCTTGGCGGCGCTCACCTATTTGTTCTTGTGGCGGCTGTGGGCCGCCGCCCCGGCCGATCGCGCCGCCTTCCCCACCTCTGACCTGACCGAAGTTTTTTACCCACCGCGCCACTACGCCGCCCACACGCTGCGCACCGGCGAACTGCCGCTGTGGAACCCGCACGTCTACGCCGGGTACCCGCAGTTTGCCGACCCGCAGGCCGCCACGTTTTACCCGGTGCAGTTGGGGCTGGCGCTGCTCACCGGCGACGGCTTCAGCCTCGACACGCTGGCCGTCAGCGCCGGGCTGCACTTCTGGCTGGCGGGCGGGCTGACGTTCCTGTTTCTGCGCCGCCGGCGGCTGGGGCTGTGGCCGGCGCTGCTGGGCGCGGTGGTGTTTGAGTTCGGCGGCTACCTGACCGGCTTTGTGCCCTTGCAGTTTTCCGAGCTGGAGGCGGCGGTGTGGCTGCCCGGCACGCTGCTGGCCCTGAGCTACGCCGTGGAAGCGCCGCGCCTGCCGCGGACCGTGGCCGCCGGGCTGGTCTTCAGCCTGGTGTTCCTGGCCGGGCGGCCCCAGTCATACCTGAGCATCGCGCCGATCTGCGTGGGCTGGCTGATCGTCACGGCGCGGCGCGGCGGCTGGACGTGGGCGACGCTGGCGCGGCATGTGGCCGTCTTTGGCGCGGCGGCGCTGGCGGGGGCCGCCGTGCAGTGGCTGCCCACACTGGAGCTCACCCGCCTCTCGACGCGCGCGGCGGTGCTGTATGCCAACGTGGCCCACGGCGGCTTTCAGCCAGAAGACCTAGCCGCGCTGCTGAACCCCGGCCTGGTCGACGCGCTGCCGCTGTTTGTCACGCTGTACACCGGCGTGCTCACGCTGGCGCTGGCGGGCGTGGCGCTGGCGCGGCGGCGCGGGCTGTTCTGGGCCGGACTGGGGGCGCTCTTTCTGCTCGGCTCGCTCGGCCAGCACCTCATCAGCCTGGACGCGCTGTATTTGCTCCAGCGCTTGAGCTTTCCGGGCTACCTGCGCGATGTGGAGCGGCTGGCGCTGGGTGTGAACTTTTGCCTGGCCATGCTCGGCGCGCTGGGGCTGGAACAGTTGGCGGCGGAGGCGCCCGGCCTGCCGCGCGCCTGGCGCAACGCACTGCTGGCGGTGCTGGCCGCGGCCACGCTGGTGGTGGCGCTGCGCCTGCTAACCGTGACTGGCCTGCCCGACGACGACGGCACGGCGGTGACGCGGCTGTACCGCGCCGCGTGGTGGGTGGCGCTGTTCGTGGGGGCGGGCGCGCTGGCGGTGTGGCTGGCCGGGGACCGGCGGCGCTGGGCGCAGGCCGCACTGGTGGCGCTGGTGGCGGCCGATGTGCTCAGCCTGAACCAGGGCCGGTTTTACGTCATCAACCAGCCGGCCGACCCACAGTTGGCCTACACCGCCAATGCGCCGGCCGGCGTGAGCGCCTACTATCGGCTGGCGGCCGATCAATTGTCGGGGCAAGATTTCGGCAGTGTGCTGGGCGTGGATGCGGTGGGCGGCATGGCCCCGCTGACGCTGCGGGCCTACGCGCTGCTGCTGAACCAGGTCGATCTCTACCGGCGCAACATTCTGCTCAACGTGGAGGTGGTGGCCACCACCGGCGTGTTTGCCGACCCGGCTTACGAGCCGGCCGGGGAGTACGAGAACTTTCACTACTACCGCTTCGTGCCGGCGCACGCCCGCGTGTATCTGGTGCAGCAGGTGCAGCCCGCCGCCGATGAGGCCGCCGCCGCCGCGCTGGTGGCCGACCCGGCCTTTGACCACTGGAACACAGCCATCGTCGTGGGCGCGGCGGCAGTAGCTGACAGCCAGCCGCTAGGCCCGGCCGAAAGCGCCGCCATTACCAGCCGCACCGCCAACACGTTGGCCGTGCAGGTGCAGACCGACGCGCCGCGCTTGCTGGTGATTGCCAACGCGTTCTATCCGGGCTGGAACGCCTGGATCGACGGCCAGCCGGCGGCGCTGCTGCCGACCAACGTGGCACTGCAAGGCGTGGTGGTGCCGCCCGGCGCGCACACGGTGACGCTGCGCTTTCAGCCGCGCACCTTCTACCTGGGCGCAGCGCTCTCGCTGCTGGCCTGGCTGGGCGGGCTGGCCTGGCTCGTGCTGGAGGCGCGTCGAAGGCGAGCGCCGGCGGTGGCGGCGGGCTAGCGGCCGGTTTGACTAGCGCGGAGGCGGGGTGAAGGTAGGGCGATTGAGACAGGGCGCGCACCAACGTCTGGAGGCCGGCGCATCGCACGGTGAGGCCTTGAGACCACGTATCTGACCCTACAGCGGTTGCTGAATTGATTTACGCCGATCCGTTGGTAGCGGACGCTGGGCGCAAATTATTGCGCCCCTACGCTAGGCTGCGCCGCGATACGCGGTTGGGAGACGGCATACGTCAATTGGAAAAATGCTCTAGACAATAAAAGCAGCACTTCGGGCCGGCGAGGCCGGCCCTCGTGCTGCGTATTCCCTTCCTTTGGGGTCGGCTCTATGACAACGGCTGCGACTGACCAGCTAATTTTGTCGCCGCTGACTGTCAAAATACAGGTTGAAAACTCAGTGAAACGCGTTGTCCGTCACGTTTGAACTATGAAGCGACCTGAATGGCTATGAAGAATTTACTGCGCCTGTTTCAAGCCTTGCGCCCCTACTATCCGCAGGTGGCGCTGCTGATTACGTGTGTGCTGGTGGTCACCGCCGCCAGCCTAGTCACCCCCAGCATCATCGAAACCGTCATCGATGCCGGGCTGACGCAGGGCGACAGCGGCGTCATTGCCCGCGCCGGGCTGCTGATCGTGCTGGTGGGCCTGGTGCGGGCTGTGTTCAACTTCGGCAAGCGCTACGTGGCCGAGTGGCTCATCAACCGCACCGGCTTCGACTTCCGCAACCTGCTGTACGCCAAGCTCCAGCGGCTGCCGTTCGGCTACCACGACACGGCCCAAACCGGCCAACTGATGAGCCGCTGCACGGAGGATGTGGGCGCGCTCAGCCGCTTCGTGGGCCAGGCCGCCGTCGAGCTGCTCAACATCGCCCTGCTAATTCTGGGCATCTTGGTGCTGCTGGTGCGCGCCAGCCCCACCCTGACGCTGCTGAGCCTGGGGCCGATCGTGGCGCTGATCGCCGTCACCCTGCTCATGGGCCGCATTCTCACGCCGATGTTCCTGAAAACCGACCAGGCGCTGGGCGAGATGTCGTCGGCGGTGCAGGAGAACCTGACCGGCGTGCAGGTGGTGCGGGCCTTTGCGCGCGAGCAGTTTGAGAAGCTGAAGTTTGCCACCGCCAACCGGCGGCTGTGGGAGGCGCGGGTGCGCATGGTGAGCACCTGGGGCTTCTTCATGCCGACCATGACGATCTTGGTGATGGCCTCGACCGCGCTGGTGTTGTGGTTCGGCGGGCGCATGGTCATTGCCGGCACGCTGACGCTGGGCGAGCTGGCGGCCTTCAACGCCTACCTGCTGCTGCTGGGCGGCCCGACCCAGCAACTGGGCTTCGTGGTCAACGCCGCCGGCGAGGCGGTGGCCGGGGCGCAGCGTATTTTTGAAGTGCTCGACCTGCCGGAAGAAATCAGCAGCCCAACCGCGCCGCAGCCGCTGCCGGCCGTGCGCGGGCAAGTGCGCTTCGAGCACGTCTCCTTTGGCTATCGCACCAGCCGCCGCACCCTGCACGACGTGAGCTTTGAGGCCCAGCCCAACCAGATCATCGCGCTGATCGGCCCGACCGGCTCGGGCAAGACCAGCCTCATCAACCTGATCCCGCGCTTTTACGACGTGACCGGCGGGGCGGTGCTGGTGGACGGCGTGGACGTGCGCCAGATCGACCTGAAGGTTTTGCGCCGGCAGATCGGGCTGGTGCTGCAAACCTCGCTGCTGTTCTCGACCACCATCCGCGAGAACATCGCCTTTGGGCGCGTGGGGGCCAGCGACGCCGACGTGGAGGCCGCCGCCCGGGCCGCCCGCGCCCACGACTTCATCCTGTCGTTCCCGCTGGGCTACGCCACGGTGGTCGGCGAGCGCGGCGTCACGCTCAGCGGCGGGCAGCGCCAGCGGCTGGCGATTGCTCGCGCCCTGCTGATGGACCCGCGCATCCTCATCTTGGACGACGCCACCTCCAGTGTGGACACGCAGACCGAGCACCTGATCCAGCAGGCGCTGGATACGCTGATGCAGGACCGCACCACGTTCGTCATTGCGCAGCGGCTCTCGACCGTGCGCCGGGCCGACCTGATTTTGGTGCTCGACGGCGGGCAGGTGGTGCAGCGCGGCCAGCACAACGACCTCGTGGCCCAGCCCGGCCTGTACCAGGAGATTTACAACTTGCAGCTCAAAGACCAAGAACAGTTCCAGCGCGAGATGCTGTTCCTCGACCTGCCGCCGGAGCCGGTGGCCCACCCGCATCCGGCCGAGCACGCCGAGCGCCCCGACCTGACTGCGCCGGTGCTGCGCCCCAGCAGCGTGAAATAAGCCATGACCACGACGACTGCCACCCCCGCCGCGCCGCCCAGGCCAGAACCACCGGCCCGACCGGCCCCGCCTGCCAAGCCGGCCGACGACGAAATTCTCGGCAAGGCCTACGACCCGCACATCGTCCGGCGGCTGCTGGGCTATCTGCGGCCCTACACCCGCAACCTCATCGGCGCGCTGGCGCTGATGGCGCTGGCCACCACCGCCAATGTGCTGGGGCCGTACTTCGTCAAGGTGGCGCTCGACAACGGCGTGGAGGCCGGGAACGTCGGCCTCCTGGGCCAGGCGGTGCTGGGCTACCTGGTGGCCGCCGCCGTGCTGTGGGTGGGCACCTACCTGCGGGTGCGCATCATGGCCGTCACCGGCCAAAACGTCATCCTCGACCTGCGCCGGCAGATGTTCGACCACCTGCAAACGCTGTCGCTCGGCTTCTACAGCCGCTACGCCGTGGGCCGGCTGGTGTCGCGCATGGTCAACGATGTGAGCGTGCTGCGCGAGATGATCGTGTGGGCCATGCTGGGCGTCATCCGCGACTTCTTCGACCTGGCCGGCATCACCATCGCCATGCTGGCGCTGCACTGGCAGCTCTCGCTGCTGTCGTTTCTGGTGCTGCCGCTGATGATCTTCGCCACGGTGCAGTTCCGCCGCCGCGCCCGTGACAGCTACCGGCAGGTGCGCTCGGCCGTGGGCTGGGTGAACGCCGTGCTGAACGAGAACATCGTGGGCGTGCGGGTGGTGCAGTCGTTCTCGCGCGAGGATCACAACTTCCGTGTGTTCGCCGAGGACGTGAACGGCAACCTGCTGCGCACCACCAACCGGGCCGCGCTCATCAGCTCGATCTTCTTCCCCACGGTCGACTTCATCGGCAGCCTGTCGCTCGGGCTGGCGGTGTGGGTGGGCGGGCTGGCCGTGCTGGGCCGGTTTGACCCGACCTTTGGCACCGGCAGCGCTGTGCTCACCCCCGGCACGCTGGTGGCCTTTGCGCTCTATATCGACCGCTTCTTTGACCCCATCCGCGATCTGTCGCAGCGCTACAACACCTTCCAGGCCACCATGGCCAGCAGCGAGCGCATCTTTGAGCTGCTCGACACGCCGGTGGAAGTGGCCGACGCGCCCGGCGCCACCGAGCTGCCGCGCATCGACGGCACGGTGGAATTCCGCAGCGTGGGCTTCCGGTACGAGGCGGGCGGCCTGCCGGTGCTGGACGACATCAACCTGGTGGTGCCGCCGGGACAGACCGTGGCGCTGGTAGGCGAGACCGGCGCGGGCAAATCGACGCTGGTGCGGCTGATCTCGCGCTTCTACGACGCCAGCGACGGCGCGGTGCTGATCGACGGCCACGACGTGCGCTCGGTGACGCAAGGCTCGCTGCGCAAACAGATGGGCATTGTGCTGCAAGACCCGTTCTTGTTCTCCGGCTCGGTCAAGGACAACATCCGCTACGGCGCGCTGGACGCCCCCGACAGCGCCATCAGCGAGGCGGCGCAGGCGGTGGGCGCGCACGCCTTCATTGAAGCACTCGACCAGGGCTACGACACGCTGGTGGGTGAGGGCGGCGCGATCTTGTCGGGCGGGCAGCGGCAGTTGATCTCCTTCGCCCGCGCGCTGTTGGCCGACCCGCGCATCCTGATCTTGGACGAGGCCACCTCCAGCGTGGACACCCAGACCGAGCGCGTGATTCAAACGGCGCTCCAACGCCTGTTGACGGGCCGGACGGCCTTTGTCATCGCCCACCGGCTGTCGACCATCACCCGCGCCGACTTGATCTTGGTGATGGATCATGGCCGCATTATCGAGCGCGGCACGCACGCCGAGCTGCTGGAGGCGCGCGGCCGGTACTACGCGCTGTACACCATGGCCTTCGCTGACCGGCCGGGAGCGCCCGCCGCGCCGGCCAACTAGGTTGGAATCGCGTTTGGCGGCATTGGCCGGCTGGCACGGTTCATGCTATCATCGGCCCTTATGTTGGCGTCAGCCTTCCGCCTGGCCGACCGTTTAGGCCGCCTGGCGCTCAAGTCGGGCCTGTATCTGGGGGAAACCGCCGGGGCACTGATCTTTCCCGCGCGACCCGCCCCGGCTAGGCCCGCACGCCCCCGCTCGGCCGAGGCTGAAACCGGGGTCATCCACGTCAAGCTGCGGCGGCGGCATGTGCCCATGATTGGGCTGCTGCTGCTGGTAAATGTGGGCCTGATCATCGGCGCGACCATGATGGTGGCCCGCGCCGCTACCCCGCCGCCCGTGACCCCGGCCCCGCCCACCCTGCCGCCGCCCACCGAGTTCGCCGTGGCCGCGCTCAACCCAGCCGATGTCGAAGACATCGCCAATATCGACATCGCCGTCACGCCGCTGCCGGCCGGCCCCACGCCCACCGCGCCCCCTAACCCGCTCAGCCTGGGCGGCACCGTCTATTACGCTTACCGCCGCAACGGCTACACCAACCTGTGGGCCAAGATGCTCGGCCAAGGCCAGCCGGTGCGCCTGACCGCCGGCCCGTGGGACGACCGCGACCCGGCCATCAGCCCGGACGGCCAGCGCCTGGCGTTTGCCTCGCACCGGGGCGGCAGTTGGAACCTGTACGTGCTCGACCTGACCAACTGCCAGATCATTCAACTGACCACCGGGCCGGACTTCAAGGCCAACCCGTACTGGAGCCCCGACGGGCAGTACCTGGTGTTTGAGCTGTACCGCAACGGCAACCTGGATATCGCCCTCATCAGCACGCTGGGCGGCGACATCATCCCGATCACCGCCGACCCGGCCGGCGACTACGAACCGGCCTGGTCGCCCGCCGGCCGCGAGATCATTTGGGTCTCGATGCGCAGCGGCAACCCCGATCTGTGGCGGCTGTCGCTCGACCAGCCGGACGAGACCACCTACACCCAACTAACCGACACGCCGCTGGCGCAGGAGTCGGACCCGGCCTTCAGCCCCAACGGCGCGCTGATCGCCTACCTCGACGCGCTCTCGCCGTTCGGCCAAATCTTGACCATTCAAACCGCCGCGCCTGACCAGCCCGCCGCTCCCGGCGGCCAGGGCTATTACCCGGCCTGGTCGCCGGAAGGCTCGTCGCTGGCCAGCGTGTCGGTGCACGAGGGCGGGCCGGATTATGTGCTGGTGGCCCCGCTGGCGCAGGAGGGGCTGGCCCAGATTGCCCACCGCACCGACCCCGGCGGGCGGCTGCGCGGGCTGGCCTGGAGCGGCGTGCCGCTGCCGGCCACGCTGCCGGCCGCGCTGGCGCAACTGGCCCAATTGAGCGAGGCCGCCAACTGGAACGAAGTGATCAGCGCGCCGCAGGCCGGCGACCCGCCGGTGGCCTTTGTGCCACTGCCGGATGTGACCGTGGGCGACCCGCGCCTGAGCGACCGGGTGGACGAGGCCTTCAACGGCCTGCGCCAGACCACTGCCCGCCTGGTGGGCTGGGACTTCCTCAAGACGATTGACAACGCGCTGATCAGCGTCGACGCGCCGCAGCCGCCCTCGATTGACTACAACTCGTGGCTCAAGACCGGCCGCGCCTTCGACATTGCCGACGTGGTGGAGCAATTCGGCTATCTGACGCTCACCCGCGAAGATTTCGTTTACAACACTTTCTGGCGGGTGTGGCTGCTGGCCGCTGTGCAAGACGGCACGCAGGGCGAGCCGCTGCGCCGCCCGCCGTGGGACCTCTCGGCCCGGTTCGCCGGCCGGCCCCAGCCGTACGACACCGGCGGCGAGTACCTGAGCGCGCTGCCGGCCGGCTACTACGTGGACTTCACCACGCTGGCTGACGACTACGGCTGGTCGCGGGTGGAAGCGCTGAGCAACTGGCGCGTGTTCTACGACGGCGTGAACTACCGGCGCTTTGAGCACCGCGACGGGCTGTCGTGGCTGGCGGCCATGCGCGAGGTCTATTCAGCCGCCGCCGTGGCCACGCGCACGCCGGTGCCTTCGCCCACCAACACGCCGACGGTGACGCAAACGGCCACCAAGACGGCCACGCCGACGCGCAAGCCGACCCGGACGCTGACACCCTCGGCCACCTTCCGGCCCACGCGCACGCTCACGCCGACGGTGACGCGCCGCCCGACGATTACGCTCACGCCGACCAGCACGCGGCGGCCCAGCGCCACGCCGACGGGCACGTGGTACACCGAGACGCCCACGGCCACCGCCACCTTCCAGCCGACGAGCACCCTAATCGCCGAGCCATGAGGCCCCCGGCGGTTGTCCCAAAGGGATGCTTCGCTAAAACCGCGGCTACAGACAGCGAAGCCCGCCTCCGCGGGCTGGGAAGGCAGCACCACCAACGGCGCGCGACTTTCATGGCCGGCGCGCTATTACTGGCCGCTGGCTGCTTAGCCGGGTGCAGCGCCCTCGCCAACCTGCCCAGCCCCGCCCCGCGCGATGTGACCCTGCCGGCGCTCGTGACCGCTCTCGCCAGCGTCACGCCGTTGCCGACGTTCTCGCCGGAGGTGCCGTCGCTGGCCGACCTGGCCGCCACGCCCCAGCCCACCATGGCCGCGCCCGACGAGCAGCGGCCCACGACCGGTACTCCGGTCGCGCCCACCGCCGCCACACCGCTGATTTATGAATTCCCGACGCCCGATGCGACCAACGTGCCGGCCAACTGGCGCCCGCCGCTGGAGGCCGTGCCGCTGGCCCCGCGCCCCGAAGACCACTACTGGTTTACGCGCCCCATCGCCTCGGACAACGTGAATTACGCTCTCGGCACGTACCGTTACGGCGCCGACTACTTTGGGCAGATGAGCATTCACGCCGGCATCGACATTGACGCGCCGCTGCTCACGCCCATTCTGGCGGCGGGGCCGGGGCGCGTCATTTGGTCGGGCTGGGGGCTGTTCAACTTTCGGCCGGGGCTGGAGAGCGACCCGTACGGCATCGCCGTGGCGATTGAGCACGACTTTGGCTACGACAACCAGAAGCTGTTCACGCTCTACGCCCACATGACCGCCCAGAACGTGTTTGTGGGCCAAGACGTGCAGACCGGCGAGGTGATCGGCTGGGTGGGCAGCACCGGCAACTCGACCGGGCCGCACGTGCACTTTGAGGTGCGGGTGGGCCAGAACGACTACTACCACACCCGCAACCCGGAGCTGTGGATTGCGCCCTACACCGGCTGGGGCGTGCTGACCGGCCGGCTGGAGACCAAGGGCGGCAATTTCGTCCCCTCCACTAACATCGAAATCTGGACGACGCGCGGCAACTTCGTCGAGACGGTATACACCTACGGCCCGCGCGTGGCCCACCCCGACGACGCCTGGCAGGAGAACTTCGCCATCTCGGACCTGCCGGCCGGCGACTATGTGCTGCGCGCCACCGTGCCGCACAGCGACGACGAGATTGAGATCGTGGAGGGCACGATTAGCGTCATTGCCGGGCAGACGAGCTTTGTGGTGCTGCGCTCCGAGTTCGGCGTGATCGCCGAGGCCGGGGCCGAATACGTGCGGCCGGAGAATCTGCCGTCGCTCACGCCGACCGACACGCCCACGCCCACCGCCACGCGCACGGCCACGCCGACGCGCACCGCCACCCCCACCCGCACGGCGACCCGCACGCGCATCCCCTCGGCCACGCCCACGCCCACCCGCACCCCGCGCGTCACCACGACCAACCTGCCATAATGCTGGGGACTCGGGGGACCCGGGAAAAAGCCAAACCATTGGCCACGAATCGCTTCGCGCGAATTACACGAAGGGGTTACGAGAGCGCTGAGGGTTGGCAGGGGACGTCGGGCAGAGGCTGCGCGCCAGCCCTCCAGACAGAAACAATGCTCACCGCCGCCCCCCTTGATTTCCTTGTCATTTCGAACCGGCCTCAGGCCGCATGACCTCTTGCTGCCTCCGCGCCGGTGAGAAATCTCACCTTGATTCTCCTTGTCGCACCTTCGGTCGCTTCATCCCCTACCACTCGCCACTGGCGGCCCGCGCCGGAACGGCCCACTCGTTGAATTCACCCTCCCAAGTCAGGCGTTGACCGGCACGCGGTCGGTCGGCTGCGCGGCGGCGGGGGCAGCGCTGTGTTGGTCGGCGGGCGGCTCGACCACCGTGATAACGACCTTGCCGCGGGCGTGGCCGGTGTCGACATACCGGAACGCTTCCACCGCCTCACGCAGCGGGTAACGCCGATCGATCACGGGCCGGACCTGGCCGGTTTCAAGCAGCCCCTTCATGACCAGCAGATCTTTCTGATTGGGCGCCGCCGACAGGTTGACCACGGGCGGCCGCCCGCCGCGCGTGAACCACGGGCCGAAGAGCATCGGTTGGAAAATCTGCGCCATGGTGCCGCCAGTGACGACACACCGGCCCTGCGGGCGCAAGGCCCGTTGGTAATCAGCAATCGAATGATAGCCATTCGCGGCCAGAATCAGGTCATAGCGCTGCCCGCTGCGGGTGAAGTCGGTCTGGGTGTAGTCGATGACATGGTCGGCGCGCAGGGCGCGGGCCAGGTCCACGTTGCGGGGGCTGCACACCGCCGTGACTTCGGCCCCCAACGCCTTGGCGATCTGCACGGCAAACGTCCCAACCCCGCCGGACGCGCCATTGATCAGGACCTGCTGCCCCGGCTGAAGCTGGCCTTTGTCGCGCAGGCCCTGGAGGGCGGTGACCGCCGCCATGGGGACGGCTGCGGCTTCCTCGAACGAGAGATTGGCCGGCTTCAACGCCACGGCCGTCTCACGCGCACAGACATACTCGCCCAATGCGCCGCAGTGGCACGCGGCCAGGTCGCCAAAGACCTCCGCCCCGACTTGAAACTGTGTGACGTTGCGGCCTACCGCTTCCACCCGGCCCGCGACATCCGCGCCCAGGATCGGGAATTTGGGTTTGAGGAGCCCACCGGCCATGAGCCGGACCAGGAACGGGTCGGCCCGCAGGAGATGGAGGTCAAACGAATTAAGTGAGGCCGCGTGAACCTTGATCAGGACTTCATCGTCCTTGGGCGTGGGCTTAGGCACCCCGGTCAGGTGCAGCACATCGGGTGAACCATAGCGGGTATAGACGAGTGCTTGCATTAGTCGGCCTCCGGCGATAAGTGGCAGTATATGTAGGAATATGTACGTCCCGTGCTCCAGCGGGTAGCACAATCTGAGGCGTGGCGGCTGAAGCGCCTGCCGGCATCCCCGCCCTGCCGCAGCCCATTGGTGCCCATTCGTTCACTTCATTCGTCCCAATTCGTGGCCAACGCCCTTCCTCCCGCTAAAACTGGCCGTTGACAAATAGAACAGGTGGGCTATACTACTTTTTAGTACACCTGTTCGACTGCGATTAGCAGCCGATTTTAGAAGTTTCCTGAGGAGGAAACGTCCCATGCCCCGTCGCAAGAAAGATCAGTCCGCCGAAGCCGAGAATTTGATGCTGCCGGTGGGCGATGACGCCGAAACCGCGCCTCGGGCGCGCCGCGGCGCCGCCCCTGTCCTGAACCCCAACGGCCGCCCGGCCCTGGCGCTCGACGCCGGCCGCCGCACCGCCATCGAGAAGACCCTCACCGACCTCACCAAGCGCTTCGGCGACGGCGCCATCATGCGCCTGGGAGAAGCCACCCACATGAACGTGGAGTCCATCCCCACCGGCTCGCTGGCCATTGACATGGCCCTGGGCATCGGCGGCGTGCCGCGCGGCCGGGTCACCGAAATTTACGGCCCCGAGTCGTCCGGCAAGACCACCATCTGCCAGCACATTGTGGCCGAGGCCCAGCGCCGGGGCGGCGTGTGCGCCTACATCGACATGGAGCACGCCCTCGACCCGTTGTACGCCGCCCGCTGCGGCGTCGACATCGACAACCTGTACATTGCCCAGCCGGACACCGGCGAGCAAGCGCTGGAAATTGCCGAGGCGCTGGTGCGCTCCGGCGCGATGGATGTGGTGGTGGTCGACTCAGTGGCGGCGCTGGTGCCGCGGGCCGAAATTGAAGGCGACATGGGCGACGCCCCGATGGGCATGCAGGCCCGCTTGATGAGCCAGGCGCTGCGCAAGCTCTCGGGCGCGATCAAGCAAAGCAACACCACCATGATCTTCACCAACCAACTGCGCCAGAAGATCGGCGTGATGTTCGGCAACCCGGAGACCACCACCGGCGGCATGGC
>JAYUUW010000233.1:0-6085 GCA_043754665.1 Anaerolineales bacterium
GGTTGGGTCGCTGCCGCTGTAGGTGCCCTGGGCGTTGCTCAGGCTGTGGCAGGCGGCGCAGCCGGTGAGGCGCTGGTAGCCGGCCTCGTCTTTGGCGGGCGCGTTCAGGTGGCAGGTCAGGCAGTTGGCCTGGAACTTGGCGAGCATCGGCGAGTCGGTGGGCGGTAGCGCGGCCAGGGCCAGCGGCCGGCCCGCTGGGTCGAGCCCGGCGACGGCCGCGACGGCGTAGCGCGGGGTCAGGTCAGGTTGGCCGCCAAAGGCGTAATAGATATTGGCGATGGCCCCGGCGTAGGTGGTCTGGATGCTGGTGGTCACGCGGGCGATGTGGTCGCGCTGGTCAGCGGCCGCGCCGGCGTGGCACTGCTCGCCGCCGCAGTTCTGTTCCACGACAGCCAGGTCAGACGGGTTGGCCCCGCCGCGCAGCGTGCTGTGAGCCAGGTTCGCGTCGAGCGCCAGGGCTTCGCCGCCGTGGCAGCGCACGCAGCCGAACACACTGGCCGGGTGCGCGGCGCTGATCTCCTCAATCCCTTGATGGCAGGTGAGGCAATACTCGGCCTGGCCGGTGAGGCTGGGCTGCAGGGCCACGGGCGTTAAACCTGGCGAACTATGCCAGGCCGCCCACGCCAGTGCCAGGGCCAGCAGCACCGCCGCCGTGGGCAGGGCCAGCCGGTTCAGCGCCATTAGCGCAGCACTCCGCGCAGGGTGAGCGCGCCCAGCAGCACAACCAGGCCCAGCGCCAGCCACTGTCCGGCGCGGCCGGCCCGTCCGAACCACTGACCCGCGCCTTCGGGCCGGCGGTCAAACCAGTAGGGCAGCAGTGCCAGCACAGCCAAGACGCCCAGCGGCACGATCACGCCCCACAACAGCGGCGCGCCCAGCCGCAGCAGCTCCTGCACCCAAATGAAGAACCAGGGGGCCGTGGGCTCAGCGGGCAGCGCGGCGAAGTCGGCGGCGGGGCCGAGGGCGGGGCGAGCCAGCGCGGCCAGCACCACCAGCGCGGCGGTGACGAGCAGGGCGGCCAGGCCCTCGCGCTGGACGAGTTCGTGACGGGAGATGCGGCTGGGGCGGGGCGCGCCGGGCGGCAGCGCGGCTTGCGCAATGCCGCCATCGCGCCGGACGCGGAAGATGTGCCAGCCCAGCCCGATGACCAGCGGCACAGTGAGGCCGAAGATGTGCCAGGCATACAGGCGTAATAAGCTGCTCGCGCCCAGCGCCGGGCCGCCGACCACCAGGCCATACAGCGCCGGCCCGATTAGGGGAATGGTCTTGAGCAGATTGGTGCCGACCAGCAGCGCCCAGGCGATGCCCTGATCCCAGCGCAGGGCGTAGCCGGTGAAGTCGAGCAGTAGCACCCCGACGAATAGGCCCAGGCCCAGCAGCCAGTTGAAGCGGCGCGGCGGCTTGTAGGCCGCGGTGAGCAGCACGCGCAGCAGGTGCAGGCTGACGACCACGACCAGCAGTTGCGCCGCCCAGTAGTGCAGGCTGCGCACCAGCCCGCCCAGCGGCACCAGGAAGGTGAGGGTTTGCAACGAGGCGTTCGCGCCCGCCAGGCTGGGTTCGTAATAGAAGAGCTCGAGCGCGCCGGTGACGCCCAGCACGCCGCACAGCAGCAGGGCGATGCCGCCCAGCCCCAACGTGTGCCGGAAACGCGCCTCGCGCGCGGGCACGCTGGGCGGGTGCAGGTGGGCGAAAAAACTAGGTCGGGGTTTCATACCACTTTGATTCTGGTCACATCCGGCCCGCTGTATCCTGATAACGCTCACCGATTTCGGGTGATCTAGCGCTGGCCGGGGCGCTTAGTGTTCGGCCGCGGGCGACTGCGCCTCAAAGAGCGGGAAGAACTTGGCCACCGCGCCAAAGGCCAGCACCCCGGCCGCGATAATGCCGAAGCTGATAGCGAACTCGGCCCAATGGGGCGTGTAGGCCTGGCCGCCCAGGTGGTCCAGCGCCAGCCAGCTCACGTTGAAGCGGTTGAGCATCAGCCCGCCGATGACGAACAGCGCGCCGATCAGCAATCCCTTTTGGCTGCGGCGCACGGCCGGCAGCGCGAACAGCAACAGCGGCACAACGCTCCCGAGCAGTATTTCCAGCCAATACAGCGCTGTGACGGTCCCGCCCTGGAACAGCAGCGGCCACTCGCCCGCCACCGCCAACTCACCGAGCTTGAGGAGCAGCAGCCCGCCCAGCACAAATGGCAGGGCCTGCGCCAGCCGGCCAAGCAAGGGCAATTCCAGGCCGCGGTGGAAGGCGCGCGCGCTGACCCAGGCCTCGAAGATCACCATCGCCAGCCCGACCGCCACGGCCGAGAGAAAGAAGAACACCGGCAGCAGCGGCGTGTACCACAGCGGGTTGAGCTTTTGGGGCATGATCAGATACAGCGCGCCGAGCGAGGACTGGTGCAGCGTGGACAGCACTACGCCCGCGATCACCAGCGGCAGCGTGAGCGTGTGCAGCAGGCGGATGGCCCGCGCCAGCCGGAAGCGCTCCAGCACCACCGGCGCAAACTCCAGCGCCAGCACGGTGGTGTAGAGCATGACGCACAGGCCGATCTCCAGCAGCACCGAGTGGCCGTTTTGGTAGATCAGCATGTGCCAGATGCGCTCGGGCCGGCCCAGGTCGACCAGCAGCGCCAGGATGACCATGACGTAGCCCAGGAAGCCGGTCAGAATAGCGGGCCGCAGCACCGGGCGGAACTGCTCCAGCTTGAAAATGTGAACGCTGGCGGCCAGGGTGAAGGCGCCGGCCCCCAAGGCCACGCCGCATAGTAGGTCCAGGCTGATCCACAAGCCCCACGGATAGCTGTTGTTGAGGTGGCTGATGGCGCCGATGCCAAAGCTGAAGCGCACCAGCGCCACCGCTAGGCCGATGACGACCAGCAGGCTCAAGATCACGACGGCCGGGTTCAGGTGCAGGCGGCGCAGGGTGAGCAGGGCGGTGGTCATGCGATCTGCTCCTCGGCGACGGGCGCGGCGGCGATTGGTTCGGCGGCGACGGCTGCGGGCGCGGCCAGCGCCCCGGCGGGCGCGGGCGGCTTGTGGTTGCCGCGCGCGTGCAGCCGCACTAGCCCGGCCACGGCGCTGAGCACCACCGCCCAACTGAAGGCGAACGGCAGCGTGGCTTCCATCACCGTCTCGCTGGCGGCGCTGACCGCCTTGGAGGGCACATCCGGCAGCCCGAGGTCGGCAAAGGGCACGTGCGAGATGATCAGGTACGACGTGCCGCCGTTTTCGGTCTCGCCATAGACGTGCTGGATGTACTTGGCCGGGTTGGCGGCGACGAGCGTTTTGGCTTCGGCCAGCATTTGGTCGCGCGGCCCGAACTTCAGCGCGCCGGTCAGGCAGGTCTGTACGCAGGCCGGCTCTTGCCCGGCGTCGAGCCGGTGGGCGCACATGGTGCATTTGGTGATGAGCGGCTGCTCGACGATACCTTTGTTCCAATCGAAGTGCGGCACGCCAAAGGGGCAGGCGCTCATGCAGTAGCGGCAGCCAATGCAGCGGCTACTGTCATAGACCACCGGGCCGTCCTCCCGCTTGCTCCACGCGCCCACTGGGCAGGCCGAAGCGCAGGCCGGCTCGAGGCAGTGCATGCAGTGATAGGGCATGCTGGCCTTCTGCAAGTTGGGGTAAGCGCCGGAGACCTGGCCGCCGGTCACCCAGATGCGGGTGTCGTCCATCGGCACGTTGTTCTCGGCGCTGCAGGCCACCATGCAGGCGCGGCAGTCGATGCAGCGCGTGGCGTCAAACAAGAAAGCTTGGGGTTGGGTCGATGACATCGCGGTTTCCTCGGCCTCAGGCGGCCGTGACCGACACACAGGTTTGGCTGAGCGCCTGGCCGCCACTGATGGGGTCGACCAACGACTCGTGCAGCATGGCGTCGCTGGCGCCCACGCCGTAGGCCGTGCGCAGACCCTTGGAGGCGTGCCCGAAGCCGGGCGGCATGTAGACACAGTCGGGCCGGATGGCGGGCGTGGCCAGCAGCGGCAGACTGACCGTGCCGATACTGCTGGTGACAGACACGAGGTCGCCGTCGTGCAGGCCCAGGCGCAGCGCCACGGCGCTGTTCATCCACAGCCGGGGGTCGTCCTGGTACTTGTGCAGATACTCATTGTTCTGCGTGGCAAACTGCGTGTGCTGGGCGACCTTGCCGGTGAGCAGGTAGAACTGGCCGGCGGGCGGGGCGGGGGGCTCCTCCCAGCCGGGCAGGCTGGCAAACCCAGCCTGGGCCAGCGTGGCCGAGACGATCTCGATCTTGCCGCTGGGCGTGGCCCATTCGTTCAGCGGGCGGGCTTCGCCTTCCGGCAAGTCGACGTACCCCTGCGCCTTGATCGCGTCGAGCGTCACGCCCAGCGGCGCGAGCTGCTGATTGAGGTAGTCCTCTTCGTTGGCGTATTGGAAGTAGTCGCCCAGGCCTAGGCGCTGACCGAGTTCCTTGAAGATCCACAGCGCCGAGCGGGCGTCGCCCTGCGGCTCGATGACGGGCTGGCGCAGGAAGGCGCGGTGGCCGAGCGGCAGCAGCGGGTCGTAGCGCTCCAGGTACGAGGCCTCGGGCAGCACCACGTCGGAGTACCAGGAAGTGTCGTTCAGGATGACGTCGATGGTCACCATGAAGTCGAGCTTGTTGATGGCGGCGATGGTGCGCGGGCGGTCGGGCAGCGAGAGCACCGGGTTCTGGCGTGAGATGAACCAGCCATGCGCCTGGTACGGCGCGCCTTCGACCATGGCATCGCGCAGGGCCTGAAAGACGCCGAGCTTGAGCGGCACAAACGGGTACTTCCACGGCACGCCGTCGAGGCGCGCGGCCGACTGGCGGGGGTAGGGCGGCTGCGGCGGCTGCCCCAGCCCGCCCGCGCCTTCGCCGGCGGCGGGCAGCATGGTGGTGCCCCAATTGCCCACCAGCGCGTTCAGAATGGTGATGGCGCGCTCGGTGGCGAACGAGTTGATGAAGTTGGAGGTGCGCCAGCCGTTGTGCGCCAGCGCGAAGCGCCCAGCGGCGGCGAACTCGCGCGCGATGCGGCGGATGGTCTCGGCGGGGATTTCGGTCAGCGCGGCGGCCCACTCGGGCGTATAGCCCGCCACGGCGGCCGGCAGCGCGTCAAAGCCGGTGGTGTGCTGCGCTACGAACGCCTGGTCGTACAACCGCTCGGTGACGATGACGTGCAGCAGCGCCAGGTGGAAGGCCAGGTCGGTGCCGGGCTTGATCGGCAGCCACTCGGTGGCCTTGGCGGCGGTTTTGGTGAAGCGCGGGTCGAGGTAGACCACCTTGGCTCCGCGGGCGACGGCCTCAATGAAATCGTGCGTTTCCGAAGTGGAGATGGCCTCGGTCAGGTTGCGGCCGGTGAGGATCAGGTACTGCACCTGGCTGTAGTCGCGGCCGGGCTCCTCCATCCCATAGGTCATCAGGTTGGCCACAATCATGCTGTTGAAGCACAGGCTGCGCTGCGTGCCGTAGTTGGGCGAGCCGTAGGCGTTGAGCAGGTTCTCAAACTGCACCTGCGACAGGTTGTGGGTGGAGGAGAAGACCATGGCCTCCGGGCCATACTGGGTCTTGATAGCGGTCATCTTTTCGGCCACCAGGTCAAGCGCCTCGTCCCAACTGGCGCGCCGGAACTGGCCGCCGCCGCGCGGGCCGACCCGGATCAGCGGGGTCAGCACGCGGTCGCGGTCGTAGGTGGTTTGCAGGCCGCTCTGGCCGCGGGCGCACAGCTTGCCGAGCGAGTGCGGGTTCTCGGGGTTGCCTTCTAGCTTGACCACCCGGCCGTCGACCACCTTGGCCACCAGGCCGCAGCGCCAGACGCACATCTCGCACAGGGTGGGCAGGTAGCCGTCGCCGCTGGCATTCACCAGCCCGGCCGCGCGGGCGGCCTCGGCCACATGCGGCGGCAGCAGTTGGCCGGCGGCCAGGCTGCCCAGCGTCAGGCCGGATAGTTTGAAGAAGTCTCGTCGGGTCAGTGTGTGTGGCATGTCAGCCCCAGTCGGTGCGGTTGCGGATAATGCGCGTGGGTCGGCTTAGCTCAGCTTTTCCTGGCGGTGCAGCCCGGCCCGGTCGATCAGGTAGAACAGCAGCACGGACATCACCGCGAACAGGC
>JAYUUW010000234.1:0-5519 GCA_043754665.1 Anaerolineales bacterium
TGGTTTCGCCGATGCGCCGGCCTTCATTGAGCAATTATTGGCGGCGCCGTTGAGCCAGGCGCAGATGGACGTATTGGCCGCTCACCTGACGGTGTCTGAGACCTACTTCTGGCGTGAGCCGGCCGCCTTGGAAGCCCTGCGCGATACGATCCTGCCGGACTTGATGCGGGCTCGACCCGGGGGCGAACGCCAGTTGCGGCTCTGGTGCGCCGGTTGTTCCACTGGGGAGGAAGCCTATTCGCTGGCGATGGTGCTGCGCGAGGCCGTGCCGGCGCAGGCCAATTGGAAGATTACCCTGCTGGCCACCGACATCAACCCGCACCGCTTGCAGCACGCGGCCTTAGGCGTTTATAGCGAATGGTCGTTTCGCCATGCCCCGCCCGGCTTGAAAGAAAAGTACTTCGCGCGGCGCGCTGACGGCCGGTACACCGTTCTGCCGGCGCTGCGACAAATGGTGACCTTTGCCTCGCTCAACCTGGCGGAAGACACTTACCCAGCGCTGCTGACCAATACGCTGGCGCTCGATGTCATCTTTTGCCGGAATGTGCTGATGTATTTTGCGATGGAACACGGCCAGCAAGTGGCGCAGCGTTTTTATCGGGCGCTGACCGACGGCGGCTGGCTGATGGTCGCCGCCGCCGAAGTCTCGGAGCGGCGCTTTCCCCAATTTACGGCCGTCCGTTTCCCCGGAGCGTTTGCGTACCACCGCGATGGCTCGGCCCCGCCTACCGTGGCCCCGCCTGCCGTGGCCCCGCTGGCGGTCAGGCCCTTGCCGCTGCCGGCCCACGCGGCGCCGGCGCCGCTTCCGCCGCGCGCACGCGAAAGTCAGCCCCTGCGGCCGGCTGCCGCCGCGGCCCCCGCCGGCCCGCCATCGGGCGGCCCGAACGTAGCGCGCAGCCTGGCCAACCAGGGCCGGCTAGACGAAGCCCTCGCGGCGTGTGAACAGGCGCTGGCGGTCGACAAACTTGACGCCGCCCTGCACTATCTGCATGCCGTCATTCTGACCGAGCTGGGTTTGGATGACCGGGCCAAAGCCGCCTTGCGGCGCACGCTTTATCTCAACCCGAACTTTGCCCTGGCGCACGTCGCGCTCGCCAAAATGGCCCGGCGCCAGGGCAACCCGGCGGCCGCTCAAAAGAGCTTAGGCACGGCGCTGGCGCTGTTGGGCGCCTTCGACCCCGGTGACATTCTGCCCGAGGCTGAAGGGCTGACGGTCGGCCGGCTGCGCGCCATGGTTCAAGGCATGCTGCCAACAGGAACCTTGCCCCGATGAAACCAAAACCCATGGAAGCGCGCCTGGATCAGGGGATTGATTGGAGCGCCATCCACCGCCGGGTGGAGCTGGCGCGGGAGGCGCTGACGCAGGGGGCCGCGCCTTCGGCCCAGGAGAGCCGCGGCGTCCTCCAGCGGCGCGCGCGGGCGCTCGCGCAAGAGCACGGCCAAACCGGGCCGGCGGCGGCCACGGTCGAAATCGTCGAATTTAGTCTGGCCGCTGAGACCTACAGCTTCGAAGCTGCTTTTGTGCGTGAAGTCTACCCCCTCAAAGAGTTTACGCCCCTGCCGGGCGTGCCGGCCTTTGTGCTGGGCATGATCAACGTGCGCGGGCAGATCCTGTCGATTATTGATTTGAAGAAGTTCTTTGATCTGCCTGACCGGGGCTTGGGCCAACTCAACAAGCTGATTATTTTGCACAACGACCAGATGGAGCTTGGGGTGTTGGCCGACGATATTCTGGGGGCGCGCTCGATTGAGCTCGGAGCGCTCCAGGCCGCGCCCGCCACGGTCTCGGGCATCGGCGTCCAGTATGTGCGCGGGGTCACCGCCGAACGGGTCGTCGTCCTCAACGCCGACAAGTTATTGAACGATGAGCAGATCATTGTGTACCAGGAGCCCGACTGACAGCGCTTTCGGCGAACGACCGCCCTAACCTTCCGGTTTACCAGGAGACCAGACCATGAACTTCAGTTCCACTATCAGCAAGCAGCTTGTCGCGGCGTTCGGCGCGCTCTTGGTCATCCAGGTGATCGTCGGCCTGCTGGCCTATAACGGGGTCACGCAGCTGGGGCAGGGCAGCGCCTCCGGGGCCGCCGCCGGCCAGGCCAGCGTGTGGGCCAGCGTGGTTGGCGTCATCCTGGCCGCGCTCGTCAGCGCGGTGGCCGTCATCAACCTGATTCGCAATGTCAATACGCTCAGTAATTACACGGCCAATCTGACGCAAACCGCCAGTCTCCTGGGCGCGTCGGCGGGTGAAATCTTGGGGGCCATCACTCAGGCCGCCGCCGGAACCGCCGAAATGGCCGCTTCCATCAATGAAACCACCACCACGGTGGAATCGATGCGCCTGGCGTCGCAATTGGCGGCTCAAAAAGCGCAGTATGTGTCGGATAGCGCCCAGCGGGCCCTGCAAGTCTCACAAAACGGCCAGAAAGCGGTTGAAGAAACCGCCACCGTCATGGATCGCATCCGGGAACAAATGGAGACGATTGCCCAGACCGTGGTGCGCTTGAGCGAACAAAGCCAATCCATTGGCGGCATCATTGCCTCCGTGACCGACCTGGCCGACCAATCGAACTTGCTCGCGGTGAATGCCGCCATTGAGGCCGCCAAAGCCGGCGAGCAGGGCAAGGGCTTTTCGGTGGTGGCGCAGGAGATCAAGAGCCTGGCCGAGCAGTCGAAGCAAGCCACGGCCCAAGTGCGCGGCATTCTGAGTGACGTGCAGAAGGCCACCAGCAGCGCCGTGATGGCCACCGAACAGGGCAGTAAGGCCGTGGAAGCCGGCGTGAAGCAGGCCACGCAAGCCGGCGAAGCGAACCGCACGCTGACCGAGACCAGCGGCGTGGCGCTGCAAGCCGCCGTCCAGATTTCCGCCTCCAATCAGCAGCAAGTGGTGGGCATGGACCAGATTGGCTTGGCCATGGTGAGCATCAACCAGGCCGGTTCGCAAAATGCCGGCAACTTAAAACAGATGGAGTTGACCGCCAAGAATTTGCATGAGCTCGGGCGGAGCCTGACGGGACTGGTGCTGAAGTTCAAGGCGTAAGGCGTCCCCATGACTGACGTCAAGGAACAGGAATTCCTCAGCCGGCTGCGAGCGACCTTTCGGATCGAAGCTGAAGAACACCTCCAGGCGCTCTCGGCGAGCTTGCTTGAACTGGAGACAGCCACCGAGCCGCCCCGCTGCGCCGCGCTGATCGAGAACGGCCTGCGCGAAGCGCATAGCCTCAAAGGGGCGGCGCGCTCGGTTAACCTGAAAGACATCGAGGCCATCTGTCAGCCGCTGGAAAGCCTTTTGGTCGCGTTGAAGCGCCAGACGGTTGGCCTTTCACCCGGCCTGTTCGATCTGCTGCACCAGGCGGTGGATAACCTGATGCAACTGGTCTCCACGGCCCAGAGTGACCGAACATCGGCCGATCGGGTCCGTGGGCGCGACTTGAGCCGGCGGCTGGTCAAGGCCGCTCAAAGTGACCCGCTGCGGGCCGAACCGCTCGCCAGCGCGCCAGCCGCTACACCGGTCCCCGCGACCAACGGGCCGCCGCCCGCGCCGCCTGAACCGGCGCTTACCGCCGACCCCAAGGCGGTGCTGGATCTCATGGCGTTGGCGCTGCCGGCCGCCCCAGAGAGTGCGCTGGCCGAAACAGTGCGCGTTCCAACCGCCAAGTTTGCCCCGCTGTTGCGGCAGGCCGAAGAAATGATCCAGGCCAAACTGGCCGCGGCCGCGCGCTCAGCCCAGTTGCGCGATATACAGCAAGAGCTGTATGCCTGGCGCGTCGAAGCCGCCAAGTGGAAAGATCAGCACGCCGGGCGCGCGACCGAAGCGCCCGCATGGGCAGCGGAGCGCCTGGAGACGCTGGCCTTGAAAGTCAACGCGGTCAGCCAGGCCCTGGAGCAGGATCAGCGCGCGCTTCGGCACCGGGTAGATCTGCATCTCGATGCCATGAAGCAATTGCTCAAGATGCCGGTGGCGACCTTGGTGGAAGGCTTTCCGCGTCTGGTCCGCGATCTGGCGCGCGATCAGGGTAAAGACGTCGACTTGATCTTGAGTGGCACTGACCTGGAAGTTGACAAGCGGATTCTAGAGCAACTGAAAGACCCGCTCATCCATCTGGTGCGCAATTGTGTTGACCACGGCATTGAATCGCCGGCGGTGCGCGTGCAGCGGGCCAAATCGGTGCGCGGCGCGATTACGCTGGCTTTCAACTCCAGCGACGGCCGCCAGATGGAAATTTTAGTCTCGGACGATGGCGCCGGCATTGCGGTCGCGCGGGTGCTGGCCGCCGCTGTCAAGGCGGGCCTGCTCACTGGCCCGGCCGCTGACCAAGCGCCCGCGCCCGAGGCGCTGCCGTTTATTTTTCAGTCGGGGGTCAGCACCAGCGCCATCCTCACCGACATTTCAGGCCGTGGCCTGGGATTGGCCATTGTGCGTGAGAAGGTGGAAAAGCTCGGCGGCAGCGTGGTGGTTGAGACCCACGCCGGCCTGGGCACCACCTTCCGGCTGGTCGTGCCGTTGAGCCTGGCCACGTTCCGGGGCGTGCTGGTGCGGGCGCGTGACCAACTGTTTGTTGTGCCAACAGCCCAGGTGGAACGGGTGGTGCGCGTGCGGCGCGATGAAATCCGTACGATTGAGAATCGCGAGACAATCCGGCTCGATGGTCAGGTTCTGGCGCTGGTGCGGCTGGCGGATATTCTGGGTTTGCCGGTCCGCGACGAGGCCGCCGCCCGCTGGCAGGCCAAGGCCGACCACGCGTTGGCCGAACATGTGCCCGTTTTGATCTTGACGCTGGCCGAGAAACGCCTGGCGGTCGAGGTCGAAGAAGTCCTGGCGGAAGAGGAAGTATTGGTGAAAGGCCTGGGCCGGCAGTTGCGCCGGGTGCGCCACATCGCCGGCGCCACGGTGTTAGGCGCGGGCAATGTGGTGCCGGTGCTTAACGTCTCAGATCTGATGATCTCGGCCGTGCGTCCAGGCGGGGCGCTGGGCATGCCGGTGGGGGTCGGCCGCGCGGCGATGGCGCAGACGGGGCGGATCTTGGTGGCCGACGATTCAATCACCGCGCGCACGCTGATTAAGAGCATTTTGGAAACCGGCGGCCATCAGGTGACCACCGCTGTGGACGGCGCCGACGCCTTCGCGCGGCTGCATAGCGCCGAGTTTGACCTGGTCGTCTCGGACGTCGACATGCCGCGTATGAGCGGCTTTGAGCTGACGACCAAGATTCGCGCTGACAAGGCCCTCAGCGAGCTGCCCGTCGTGCTGGTGACCGCCCTCGAAGCGCGTCAGGACCGCGAACGCGGCATCGAAGTCGGCGCGAACGCCTATATTGTCAAAAGCAGCTTTGACCAGAGCAATCTGCTCGAAGTCATCCATCGGCTGCTCTGACCCCCGCTGTGAGGCATGGCATGATCCGGGTACTCATCGTAGACGACTCGCAGGTGGCCCAAGTATTTCTGGCGCACCTGCTAACGGCCGATCCGGGCCTGGAAGTGGCCGGGTTTGCCAACAATGGCGCCGAAGCGCTGGATGC
>JAYUUW010000235.1:0-2299 GCA_043754665.1 Anaerolineales bacterium
AAGGGCTTGATCACGTAATCATCCGCGCCCAGCTCCAGCCCGAGCACCGCCTCCGACTCGTCGTCGCGGGCGGTGATGATGATGACCGGCGCGTTGGCCTCCTGGCGGTAGTGCTGCAGGAACTCGTAGCCGTCCATCTCGGGCATCATCAGGTCAAGCAAGATCACATCGGGCCGGGTGCGGGTGACGGCCTGCAGCGCCTCGCGCCCGTTGGCGCTGGTGAGCACGTTGAAGCCCTGCTCCACGAAGTGATCGTGCAGCAGTTGGCGCATGGTGGCCTTGTCGTCTACCATGAGGATGGTCTTGGGCATATCCATATTGTAACCAACCTGGCCGGGCGTGCTCACTGGGTTTTGCATGGCGCGGGCCTGCTTTCGACAGCCCGGCGGCGGGGAGGGTCTCGTGCCGCCCGCCGCCGGGCAATTGTTTTAGACGCTGAGCGCTACGAGGCGGGGACCGCCACGAAGTCGATTTGCAACTGCACAGCCTCGCTCACGTTGGCCACCTGCGGCACGCTGGGGATGACGAGGTTGAAATCGGCGCGCAGCACGGTGGTGGTGGCGCTGCCGGAGATTTGGGTGGCCGAGTCGGCCACGGCCGTCACCTCGAACACCACCTGCTGGGTGACCGCTTGAATGGTCAGGTCGCCCACCAGTTGAAAGGTGAAGGTGTCACCGGGCGCGCCGCTGCCGGTGAGGCCGCGCACTTCGGTGGGCGTGAACGTGATGAACTCGTAGGTGTCGGTGTGCAGAATGCGGTTGCGGATGGCGCTGTTGCGCTGTGACTTGTCGGTCTCCAGCGTGCGCGCGTTGACCTGGATGACGCCGACCTGCACGGTGCTCAGGTCAGTGGGGTCGAGGGCGATCTGTCCGGCCACCTGGTTCGACGTGCCTACGACGGTGGTGGGGTTGCCGCTCAAGACCTCATCCAAGATGAAGCGCACCTCCGACTGGTTCTGGTCGATGTTCAAGATGAGCGTGCCTTCGGGGGCGGCGAGGGCGGTCGGCGCGGCGGCGGCGTCCGTTGGCTCGGCCTCAGAGCCGGCGTCGGTCGCGGCCGGCGCCCAGGCGGCGGGGGTCTTGGTCGCCAGGACGACCGGGATGGCCGTAAGGGTGCCGGAGGCGGCCAGGGTAGGCCCGAGCACGTAGTTGTACACGGCGACCGCCGCCACGCCGACGAGCAGGACCGCCACGATAGTGCCAATCAGTAAGACTTGTTTATTCATCTCATTCTCCTAGGGTGGTGCGCGTGCTTAGCAATACAGCCCGGCCATCGGCGGCCTGGTGCTTTAAAAGTACGGGCAGGTTGTTCAGAAGTTGTTTAGATGGGATTAGGCATGCGTAAGTGTCGAAATAGACCGCCCTTTTGCCACGAATTAGCACGAAGCTGGGTCACTAATGAGCACGAATGGGTTTGGGTAGTGCGGCGGGTTTAGGCATTTCCGGCCCAACCGTCCGTCCGCCGTCACCCGCCCGCCGGATTTGTCATTCCGAGGCCCGCCTCAGGTGCGTGGCCCTACCGTTGCCTTCGGGCGGGCGAGGAATCCCGGCCTCTACCTTTCGGCCTTGCGACTGACCGCACCGCATTGGCCCGGCCCTCGCGCCCTTCATCTTGACAGGATGAGCCGCGCATGAGCCCGCCCGCGCGCCGGCCATAAAAATAGCCCCCTGGTTTTTAGGAGGCTCTCATACGCTCTAGGCAAGTTCTGAATGACCGTTCGTTATTCTACTCACACTTTCCCGACCGGCCCTGGGCCGGCTAGTGACCTGGAGGTAACACATGTCTCGGATTGGTAAAGTAGTGAGTATCGTGGCGACGGCGGGCGCAGCCGCCCTGTTGGGCCTGGGTGCGCTTGTCTTCGTCCAGCCGGTGGCGGCTGATAATGTCGCGGTGCAGGCGGTGACAGCGATCGTGGCCCACGGCGGGCGCGGCGGGCTGTGCGGCACGGCCGGCCTCGAAGCGGCGGCCGGGGTGCTTGGCATCACCGCCGATGAACTCTCGACCCAGCTCCGCGCGGGCGAGTCGCTCTCCGACCAAGCCACCACGGCCGGCGTTGATGTGGCTGATGTACTGGCGGCCGTGGATGCCGCCTGCGTGCAGGCTCAGCGCGACAACATCGAGGCGGCCGTGACCGCCGGCACGCTGACGCGCGAGAAGGCCGACTGGCTGCTGGAAGGCCTGGACCAGGGCTTCTGGGGCACGAGCAGCGGCGGGGCGGGCTTCGGTATCGGCTTCGGCGGGCATGGCGGCGGCGGGCATCGCGGCCCCGACGCGACTGTCCCGACGGCCACCCCGGAGG
>JAYUUW010000236.1:0-3326 GCA_043754665.1 Anaerolineales bacterium
GAGTACGCCGATCGGCAGGCCGCCGTCTAGCCGCCCTCGGCCGCTTTCTTCAAGTCCTTCAGGTACTGCTCAAACACCGGCCCAAAGTCCGGCAGCGACCCGGCGATCATGGGTAGCATCAGCCCGGTGTACGCTTCGGCCATGGTGAAGTCCGTGCCGCCGGCGGGCCGCGCCGCGAAGCCATAGGTGCGCACGCCCTTGAACATGGCGTTGCCGTCGCTCCACACCATCTGGCGCTCCGGCACGAACGCTTCGATCTTCAGGTTGAACACCCGCTCCGGCGCCACGGTGGCCACCAGCTTGATCGTCTGGTCCGCCGCGATGTTGCCTTCGATGCTTTTCACCGTCGAGTTCCAGCGCGCAAAGTCGGCCGCGTTGGTCATCAGCGCCCACACCCGCGCCGGCGCGGCCTTAATCGTCACGCCGGCCGCGTACTCCAGGCGAAAGGCGGTCTGCGTCTTGTGCGCCCGTCCATCCAACGGGGGATTGGTCGTCATCATGGCCCCCTACAGCGCCCGCATGCGGTTGTTCTTCGGATTGTGCTCGACCTCGGCCAGGCCCAGCGCTTCCAGCAGCGGCGGCATGTACATGCCGAACCGCCCGCGCAGCCCCTTCTTCAGGCCGTACCAGCCCTTCATTGGGTTCTTCGGCGAGCGGCCCCAGGCCTCCACGGTGCCCTCGGCCGCCGGCTTCTGCTCGTCGGCGCTGCCCAGCAGCATCCAGTCGCCGTGCGCCTTTAGCATGGCGTGCAGGTCGTCAATCGCGCGCCGGTCGTAGTGCAGCACGGTTTTGCCCACCGTGCACACAATGCGCGGCGGGTCGGCCGTGTCGTCCAGATGCATCGTATATTCCGCGGTGCCGCTCGGCGTCTTCAACTGCCACGGATCGTCCTTGGTGCCTTTACCTTTAGCCGCCATCGTTCACCTGCCTCCTGTTACCTGCCATAAACCGGTCACACATTTGCCTATCATACAGGTATGACGAAATAACTGACGCAAAGGGTGCGGTGCCGGTACAATTGGGGTGCGGCCGTTTGCCGCCCGGAGCGCCCATGTCTGAGTCTACCGCTATTTCCGCCGGCCTCATCGCCCTCAGCCCGCCCGATTTTGCCGCGCTGGTGGCCGCCCACCAGCGCGAGCTGCGCGCTCATTGTTACCGGATGCTCGGCTCGGTCCACGACGCCGATGATCTGGTGCAGGAGACGTTCAGCCGCGCCTGGGACCGCCGCGCCACCTATGCCGGGCGCGGCCCGCTGCGGGCCTGGCTCTACCGCATCGCCACCAACCTGTGCCTCGACCGCCTGCGCCAGCTCCCCCGGCGCGGCCTGCCGGTCACCCGCCGGGCCGTGTCGACGCTCGACCAGCCCATCCCGCCCTCGATCCACGAGCCGGTCTGGCTGGAGCCGTACCCGGCCGACCTGCCCGGCCCCGAGGCCGACAACCCGGAGGCCAAATACGCGCTCAAGGAGAGCGTGCGGCTGGCCTTCCTGGCCTCGCTGCACTTGCTCCCCCCGCGCCAGCGCGCCGTCATCATCCTGGCGGATGTGCTCGACTGGCCCGCCGCCGAGGTGGCCGAGGCGCTGGAGCAGACCGTGCCGTCGGTCAAAAGCGCGCTGCATCGCGCCCGCGCTACGCTCACCCGCCACTACCCGGAGGCCCGCCGCGCTGTGCCGCCGCCGCCGCCCGACGAAGCCTTGCACGGCCTGCTCAACCGCTATGTGCACGCCTGGGAGACCGCCGATGTGGACGGCCTGGTCGCGCTGTTGAAAGCGGACGTCACCTTCAGCATGCCGCCGATCCCGGTGTGGTACGCCGGGCGCGAGAACGTGGCCGGGCTGGTCGCCAAGACGGTGTTTGGCGGTTCGGCCGGCGGCCGCTGGCGGCTGACACCCACCGAGGCCAACGGCCAGCCCGGCTACGGCCTGTACCGCCGCAGCGACGCCGGCGTCTACGAGGGCTACGGCATCCAAGTGGTCACCTTGGCCGGCGCTGAGATTGCCGACATCACCACCTTCCGCGACCCGACGCTGCTGCCGTTGTTTGGCCTCGCGCCGACGCTGGCCGCCTAAATACAAGCGGCCCGGTCAACTGCTCACAGGCAATTGGCCGGGCCGTCAGTTTCAGATGCCGGGCGGGGCGCTAAAGCGCGACGCTCAGGCCAGGTCGAAGCGATCCGCGTTCATGACCTTGTTCCAGGCCGCCACAAAGTCACCCAGGAACTTCGCCTGGGCGTCGGCGCTGGCGTAGACTTCGGCCAAGGCCCGCAGTTGCGAGTGCGAACCGAAGACCAGGTCGACCCGCGTGCCGGTCCACTTGAGCGCGCCCGTGGTGCGATCGCGCCCCTCGTATACGCCCGCTTCGGCGGCGGGCTTCCACTCGGTGCTCATATCGAGCAGATTCACAAAGAAGTCATTGGTGAGTGTGGCCGGCCGCTGGGTGAAGACGCCGTGCGGCGACTGGCCGGCGTTGGCCTGCAAGACCCGCAACCCGCCCACCAGCACCGTCAGCTCCGGCGCGGTCAGCGTCAGCAGTTGCGCGCGATCCACCAGCAGTTCTTCGGCCGGGGCGGCGAGTTTGGCTTTCAGATAGTTGCGGAACCCATCGGCCATCGGCTCGAGGACGGCGAACGACTCCACGTCGGTCTGTTCCTGCGACGCATCCGTCCGGCCAGGCGTGAAGGGCACGCTCACCGCGTGACCGGCATTCTGCGCGGCCTGCTCGATTGCGGCACAGCCACCTAACACAATCAGGTCGGCGAGCGACATGGCTTTGCCGCCGGTCTGCGTGCGGTTGAACTCGGTTTGGATGCCCTCCAGGGCCGCCAGCACGGTCTTCAGTTGGGCCGGCTGGTTGACTTCCCAGTCCTTTTGCGGCGCCAGCCGCAGGCGCGCCCCGTTGGCCCCGCCGCGCTTGTCGGAGCCGCGGAAGGTGGCGGCCGAGGCCCAGGCCGTGGCGACGAGCGCCGGGATCGACAGACCAGAGGCCAAGATTTTGGCCTTGAGCGCGGCGGCGTCGGCAGCGTCGATCAGGGCATGATTGACGGCCGGGAGCGGGTCTTGCCAGATCAGCGCTTCCGCCGGGACTTCCGCGCCGAGGTAGCGGGCGCGCGGGCCCATGTCGCGGTGGGTCAGCTTAAACCAGGCGCGGGCGAAGGCGTCGGCGAATTGGTCGGGGTGCTCGAAGAAGCGCTTAGAAATCTCGCCGTAGGCCGGGTCGAAGCGCAGGGCGAGGTCGGTGGTCAGCATGGCGGGCGCGCGCCGCTTGGCCGGGTCGTGCGCATCCGGCACGGTGCCGGCGCCGGCCCCATTCTTCGGGGTCCACTGCTGC